>CANGSN010000156.1 GCA_947455805.1 Planctomycetota bacterium | reverse complement strand
CGCCGCGTCACCGTCTGCCGCGCGCAGCAGCACGGTGGTGAACGTCGCCGTCGCTTCGTCGTACTCGTGCGGCGCCAATGCCACCCAGCCGTGCCCGAACAGGCACAGCCGCAGCTCGAACGGAGCTTGGACCGGGATGGTGACGGAGCAGCTCGGCATGCGCGCAAGGTGGCCGTCGCGACGCGGCGAAGCAACCGTTCGACCCGCGGCCCGCGCGCGCGAACGGCCGTCGGCATGGGCCGCAGCGCCGACGACCGCAGTCGCCGCACCGTTCTGCCCGATGCCGCGCGCATGGCCTCCGTGGAGATCCCTGCCGACGGCAATGCGATCGTGCTGCGCGGCGTCGACGTGCGCCTGCTCGGCAAGCTGCTGAACCAGCAGAAGCAGGAAGGCCGCGCCGCCGTGCAGATGATCGCCGCCGCCGCCGTGCAGGCGCCGCCGAAGGGTGCTGCCGAACCGGGCAAGGGCTCGCTGGTCGACGTCGTCGTCTGACGCGTTCGCGGCTCAGCAGGACAGCGGCCGCTGCGTCGTGCTGCCGTCCGCCGCGATGCCGACCAGGTGGTTGCGCGGGATCGCGTCCCAGCCGTCGTCGTCGCTCAACGGTTCGCTGCTGACCAGCACGCAGCCGCGCCCGCGATCGGGCGCCAGCATGCGGCACTGCCCGTTCACGCACACGTAGAGGCGACCGGTGTGCAGCCACAGGCTCTCGCCGTCGTAGTCGGCGAGCGTGGTGAAGCGGCACGCCACCGCTTCGTGGCCGTCGCTCATCGCCACGTTCAGGAACGACGGCTCCCGCACGCCGACGATGCGCAGCAGCTCCTGCACGCGCGCGATCGCTGCCGCCAGCGCCTCGGCCATCGCCTGCACGCCGCCGCGTTCGTAGGTGCCGCGGCGGTGCAGTTCGTCGACGACCAGCGCGAACAGGTGCTCGCTGTCGGTGCTGCCGTGGATGCCGTCGAACGCTGCGTCGCAGAGCCCCTGCAGCAGCGAGCGGCGCACGCGCGCGAACTCGCCGATGTGGCCGTTGTGCATGAACGCGTAGCGGCCGCTGCGGAACGGGTGGCAGTTCGCTTCGCTCGGGCCGCCGAGCTTCGTCGCCGCGCGCACGTGGGCCAGGATCACCGGGCTCTGCACGACGCGCGCGAGGTCGAGCAGGTTGGTGTTGTTCCACGCCGGCGTGACCGAGCGGAACAGCGCCGGCGCGTCGCTGAGGCCGGGCGCATACCAGGCGATGCCGAAGCCGTCGCCGTTGAGCGGTTCCTCCTGGCTCTTGCTGCGGAAGCTCTGCGTGATGATCGAGTGCTCGGGTTCGACGACGAGCGACGACAGCTTGATGGTGGGGCCGAGGTAGAGGGTGAAACGGCACATGGCGCAGGGAGCGTAGCGTCGCTCGCGCGTGGAAGTCGTCGTTCCCCTCCGCGGTGGCAGCGGGCGGACACTGCCCCGGTTCCGCTGGCCTCTTGCGTGCCGCGCTCGCGCCGGCACGCTGCGCCGATGCAGTTCGTCCCGCTCCGCCTCGGCAAGGTCGAGATCGGCATGCCCGCCGTGCAGGCCGCGTTGAGCGGCTACTCCGACCTCGCCATGCGCACCGTCGCGCGCGAGCACGGCGCACCCTACGCGCTCAACGAAGTGGTGCTCGACGAACTGGTGCTGCAGAAGGGCAAGCTGCAGCGGCGCATCCTCTCCGTGCCCGAGCACGACCATCCGGTCGGCGGCCAGCTGATGGGCAGCGAGCCGCACACGTTCGGCCGCGCCGCGCGCGAGATGGTCGACGCCGGCTACGACGTCGTCGACATCAACTTCGGTTGCCCGGTCAACAAGGTGCTCGGCCGCCATCGCGGCGGCTGGCTGCTGCAGGCGCCCGACATCGCGCTGGCGATGGTCGACGCGGTGCTGCAGGCGGTCGCCGGCGACGTGCCGGTCACCGTCAAGATGCGGCGCGGCAGCGACGACTCGCCGGCGGCCGAGGCGCGCTTCTGGACGATCCTCGAAGGCGCCATCGCGCGCGGCATCACCGCCGCGACCGTGCATCCGCGCACCGTCGCACAGAAGTACGTGGGGCCGAGCCGCTGGCCGTTCCTGGCCAAGGTGAAGGCGCACGTCGGCGCGTTCCCGATCCTCGGCAGCGGCGACCTGTTCTCGGCCTTCGACGTGCTGGCGATGCTGCGGGAGACGAAGGTCGACGGCGTCACCATAGCCCGCGGCTGCATCGGCAATCCGTTCGTGTTCGGCCAGGTCCGTGCGCTGCTCGCCGACCGCCCGGCGCTGCGGCCGACGATGGCGATGGTGCGCGCGGCGCTCCAGCGGCACTGGCAGCTGGCGGTGCCGTTCTACGGCGATGCGCGGCGGGCGCTGCCGCACGCGCGCATGCACGCGATCAAGTACGGGCAGTACCACCGCGATCCGCTGTGGGCGCGCGAACGGTTGGTGACGATGCGCGGGCCACAGACGTGGGACCCGCTGGTCGACGAAGTGTTCGCCGATCGCTTCGACGACGGTCGCGCGCGCGAGCTGACCGCGGCGGACGCGATCGTGCCGGCGCTGCAGAGCTGTTCGGAGTAGGCACGGGCAAGAGGAGCACGAGGCACATGACCACCAGGGCCCAGGTTGTCGCCGACGAGCACGGCCGTGTGTTCGGCTTCCGCCACCACGACGGCCACCTCGATGCCGTCGTGTTCGATCGCAGCCGGCGCCGCGTCCAGCTGGAGCTGTGCGATGTCGAGGGTGGGCGTGTCGTGGTCCACTGCGACGGCGTGGCCTGGTCGTGGGTGTCGGGGCTCGCGCTGGTGAACGTCGTCGCCACCTTGTGGTTGTTCGAGCGGCCGCGCCTGCTCGCCGACGCGACGCTGCGCCAGCGACTGCTGGCCGACTGCGGGGCCGAAGCGCTCGCCGCGGTCGACCGAGCCGTCGGCCAGGAACTGCTGTTCGTGGTCGAGTGTGCGACCGGTGCCGCCGCGACGATCCTCGCCAGGCAGGTCGCCTTCGAGCCAGGCCGTCTGCAGCCTGGCAGCGTTGCGCCCGGGGGTGACGGCACCCGCGCCGCGGACGCGGAGCGGAGCCCGTGACGCCCACGAAGCGAACGCTCACGGCCGGCTCGCTGTTGGCGCCGTGCGGCAGCCTTCGTGGGGCTGCAGTCGGGTTCGCGGCCGCGCAGGCTCTGGTGCTGCGTCCGGCCCGCTTCGGCGGTGCGTGGGAGCCATCGAGTGCGGACCTCGCGTTCTTGCGCGAGCACGGGCGGCATCTCCGCTACCTCGAGCTGCCGGCCGAGCACGCCAAGGGACTCGAGGGCTTCGACCGGCTCGAACATCTCGTGCTCACGGGCACGCATGGACCAGAACGGCTCGATCTCGCCGCAATGCCGCAGCTCCGCGCCTTCGGTTCGACGTGGTCGCGTGGACTCGTCGGCTTCCACGCCCTGCGTCGGTTGAGGGCGCTGTCGTTGCACTACTGCGGCCTCCCCGACCTGTCGGCGCTCGACGTGCCGCTGGCGACGTTGCGCAGCTTGACCTTCAAGTCGTGCCGCGTCGCCGACCTCGCAGGGATCGGCCGCGGTGAGAACCTCGAGTTCCTGCACGTCTCGGCGAGTGGGCGGCGGGTGCTGCCAGCCGCGGCGCTGCAGCCCTTGCGTCGCCTGCGGCTGCTGCACGTCGACGGACTGGCGTTGCCTGGCATCGAACGCGTGCGGTTGGCGAGCACCCTGGCCTGGCTGGTGCTGGCGAACGTATGCGAGCTGCCGTCGCTGGAGTTCCTCGGGGTCGCTCGTCCACGCTTCGTGGCGTTGCGGGGGCGTCGGAGCCGTGTCGCCGACGGCAAGCTGTCGTCGCTGCTGGCGCGCCGACCGGCCTACGTGGGCGTCGACCGCTGGCACGACGACTACGACGTCGCGAAGGAGCAGCTGCCGAAGGGCGATCCCCGCATGCCGCCCAATCGCCACCACGATCCGACCGGGTTCGCCGCCAGCTCGTGAGCCCGCGGCCCGGCGCGCGTCGGCTGCGCGGCGATTCCCTGCCAGCCGGGTCTTGGTGCCGGCGCTGTGGTCCGGCAGATTGCTCGCCATGAGAACCTGCTGCGCGTGGGCCGTCGTCTCGACCCTGCTGCTCGTGCCGTTCGCGTGCACGACCGGCGCGATCCATCCGACGCCGGGGGCGAACGGCTTCGATCTCGACGGCGAACTCGTCGGCTGGCACGCCGCCAGCACCGGGGGCCGCGGCCCGGATGCGACGTGGCAGGCGCAGGCCGACGGCACCGCGGTCTCGGCGACGCGCGTGCTGTCGCTGACCAACAGCAACCACGCCAGCGAGGATCGCTTCAACCTGTTCTGGAGCGCCGCACCGCGCTTCCAGGACGGCAAGCTCACGGTCGCGGTGCGCGCCGATGGCGGCGCCGTCGACCAGGGCGGCGGGCCGATCTGGCGCGTGCAGGACGCGAACAACTACTACGTCTGCCGCTTCAACCCGCTCGAGTCGAACTACCGCGTCTACGTCGTGACCGACGGCGTGCGCCGGCAGCTCGGCACGGCCCTGGTCGCAGCGAAGCTCGGCCAGTGGCACCGCGTCGAGGTCGAGCACCGCGGCGACCGCATCACCTGCTGGCTCGACGGCCAGCGCCTGCTCGACGTCACCGACGCGACGATCGGCGCGATCGGTGGCGTCGGCGTGTGGACCAAGGCCGACGCGCGCACCTCGTTCGACGACTTCTTCGTCGATCCGGCGAAGTGATGGTCTCGGTGACCTCGCAGCAGCTCAGCGCTGCTGCAGCTGCAACTGCGTCGTGATCGTCGCCGGCCCCTGCTGTTGCTGCAGCACGGTCGCCACCAGCGCGCCGCTCTGCAGGTCGTAGCTGTAGCTCTGCTGGTCGAGCGGGCCCTGTTCGGCGATCGTCGCGGTGCGCCCGTCGCTGCCGACGAACACCAGCCGGCGGCCGGTCACCGGATCGCGGTCGAGTTCCTGCCCGCGCTGCAGGCGCTGCAGCGCGCGCGGGTCGAGGAAGAGGTTGGCGAACGAGGCCGGGCCGTAGAGCAGCTGGAAGTCCTGCGTCTGCGGGCCCGCACCGGTGCCGTAGTCGAGCCGCGACTGCAGCTTGGCGATCGTGCAGTCGCCGCGGCGTTCGGTCACCTCGAGGCCGAGGCCGTAGCGCCACGGCGCCAGCGTGCCTTCCATCAGGCTGTTCTTCAGCGAGCCCGTGTACTCGAGGCGCTTGCCCGGCTGCAGCCACTGCGGCGCCTGCTGGCCGGTCCACGGCAGCTGCACCGTGCGCACGTTGCGCAGCACGACCGACGTGATCGTCGTGCCGCCCGCACCCTGCTGGATCTGGCCGCCGACGCGCGTCGGGACGTTGGCGCCGGTCGAGCTGGCCGAGAACACCAGCAGCAGGCCGGTCTCGAGGTCGTAGGTGTAGCGCTGGTAGCCGCTGTCGCTCTTGCTCTGCGTGACGACGGCGTCGTACGTGCGGCCGTTCAGCGGGTACTTCACGCGGCGCACGGTCAGGCCGCCGCCCTGCTGTTCGACCATGGCGCGCAGCTTCGCCGGCGGCACCCACAGGTCGGTGAGCCCGTTGCGGTCGCCGAGCAGCGGCGAAGCACTCGACTGCGTCGTCTGTTGCAGGCCGGCGTCGGCGAACGTGTGGATCGACATCATCACGCCGAGGCACTCCGGGCTGACGCTGACGAAGTCGTACTGCGTGTAGCCGCCGCCGCCGGTGCCTTGCGCCTGGTCTTCGCGGTAGGTGCGGCCGTTGCCGTCGCGCCAGCCGCCGTTGTCGTCGGGCACCAGCTGCGTCGACACGCCGGGCAGCGTCGCCATGCCCGAGAAGTAGGTCGCGCGTGCGCCGGGTCGCAGCCACGCCGGGAAGTCGCCGATCGCCGCCGCGTCGCCGCCGTCGTTGCGCGGCTGCGGGTTCGGCTGCGGCGCCGGCTGGTTGCCGACGGGCTTGCGCAGCAGGTTGTAGGTCTCGCCGTCGCTCGTCACCGTCGCCTTGTCGCCGGTGAGGCGTAGCGTGAACTCGTAGTTCTCGCCTTCCGAGACGAACGTGCCCACCAGCGCGTCGTCGCGCACGGTGCCCTGGCACGGCATGCGCTCGCCGTCGTGCACGACCGTGCCCACGTAGCGACTGCGCGCGTCGTTCCATTGCAGCTCGAGCGTCAGGTCCTGACCGACGAACGTGCCCGCGTACGGACGCGGCGTCGCGGCGGGCTGCTCGGCGTTGTTCGTTGCGGCGGGCTTCGGCTTTCCGAGCGGGTTCTTCGGCAGCGGCGGCACGATCTGCGCGGTCAGCGCCAGCGGCAGGAGCGCGGCGGCGCCGCAGGAAGCGAGGAGCGACGAGAGTCGGAAGCGCATGGTGGTGACGAGACCTTGCCGCATCGGGGGGCGCCGTGACCAGGGGCTCTTCGGAGGCGGTCGACCGCAGCCGCCGGACCGGCCCGTCGCGTTCCGTCCGCCCGGCGCGTAAGGTGCGGTGACACCGGGAGTCACGACTCCCTGCTCGTCATCCGAAATGGCTGCCACGGACATCGCGATCGTCGGCATGGGCTGCCGCCTCCCCGGCGCGCCGGACCTCGCCGCGTTCTGGCGGCTGCTGTGCTATGGGCGCGAGGCGCGGCGCGCCTGGAGCGACGACGAACTGCGCGCGCGCGGCGTGCCCGAGGCGCGGTTGCGCGATCCGCACTACGTGAAGGCCGGCATGCCGCTGGCCGACATCGAGTGGTTCGACGCCGGGTTCTTCGGCCTGTCGCCGCACGACGCGGCGTTGTTCGACCCGCAGCACCGCGTGTGGCTCGAGCTCTGCCACGAAGCGTTCGAGCACGCGGGCCACGTGCCCGAACGGTTCCACGGGCGCATCGGCGTGTTCGCCGGCTGCGGCATGGACACCTACCTGCTGCGCAACGTGCTGACCAACCCGCAGCTGGTCGAGGATCTCGGCATGTTCGTCGTGCGCCACACCGGCAACGACAAGGACTTCCTCGCCACGCGCACGAGCTACCACTTCGACCTGCGCGGGCCGAGCGTGAACGTGCTGACCGCGTGCTCGACGTCGCTGGTCGCCGTGCACCAGGCGATGCAGAGCCT
>CANGSN010000155.1 GCA_947455805.1 Planctomycetota bacterium | reverse complement strand
GAACGCACGGGCCGCCGCGCTTCACAAGGTCTTCAGCTGTTCCTGCAGGAACTTGGTGACCGTGTCGGAGCGCGCCTTCAGCAGCGCCTGCTCCAGGAACGGCCTCGCTTCCTTGCCGCGGATCTCGATCAGGCCACGCAGGCAGGTGGTGTCGAAGATGGCGTTGTCCTGCTGCACCGGCGGGTTCGCGTAGAGCTTCTCGATGATCGGCACGGCACGGGCGCACTTGCGGTCGGCGAGCGCCTTGATGCACTCCTGGATGGTCACCGTGTCGTGCATCGTGCGGCCGAGCACCTGCAGCAGCGTCTCCTCCATCTCCTCGTCACCGGACTTCACGTACCAGTTGACGAAGTTGCTGAAGCCGTTGCCCGCCATCGCATTCAGGTCCGGGATCGGCGCGCCGTAGACGGCCAGGCGGTCGGTGTCGATGCCGCGGTGGGACTCGGTCCGCAGGATGCGTCGCAGCAGCTGCTGCGCCTTCGGCTTGTCATGCTCGATCAGGGTGCCGGCCGCGAACCAGCGTAGTTTCGGCGACGGGTGCTGGTAGCCGAGCAGCACCTGCTCGAGCAGGTTGCCGCCCTGCTTCGGATCGACGGCGAGGGCGGCGCGCAACAGCTGCTTGATCTCGTCGTGGTGCTGGTCGGGGCGCAGCTGCGCCAGCCGATCCTGGATCGGCTTCCATGCATCGGTGCCGAGGGAGCGGAAGGCCAGGATGACCTCGTCCATCGATTTCAGCGCGTTCTGGTAGTCCGGCTCGGCGGTGCGCGAGGTCGCCGCCAGCGGCGCGTAGACGCGGAGCTTCTCGAGCAGGGCTTGCGGTCCCTTGCCGGTCGCCGACTGCTCGATGCGCATCCGGGTGACCTCTCCCAGGACCCTGTCCACGGCCGTGTGGAGGGTGGCCGCTTCGTCCCGCAGGGCGGTGACCTGCTGGCTCTGCCGCCAGACCAGGGTGGCCAGGGCCGCCAGGGCCACGGCGACGGCGAGCGGCGCCAGGAACGAACGGGAGGCCATCGGGGAGGCGGGCGAAGTCATCGGGGGCGGCGAGGCTAGGTGGGGGCGACCATCCCGTGCAAGGTGATGGTGCGGGTGGAGGCGCCTAGCTTTGCGGCCGCGGAGCCGTCACCAGCTGTTCGATACCGAACGGGGAAGCGTGCCGAAGTGCACCTGGTCGCCGACCGCGCGGGGCCGTGCGCGGCGGCGAGCGGCACCGCGCGATGGCATCGGACGGGGGCAGCGGCCCGGGATGGCTCGATTTGCGACCGCCGAAGTCCGCCGGGTCGGCCGGGGTACGAAAGTTGTCCCGACCCCGGCCACGAGTGCGCGGCGGCTCGTCTCCGTGCTGGCCGCCGTCCTTGCAGGCGGTCGTGCAGTATGGTTTCCTAGCCGATCCTCGCATCCGTCCCCGGCGACCGCCTGTCCCCTCTCGCGGCGTCGTCATGTTTTGCCGTACCCCCTCTCGATACGAGGCCTACATGTCCGTTCGTAGTCTGAACAGTGTTGCGCTAGTCGTTGCCCTGGCTGCTTTTGCAGGGTGCTCTGGCGGTGCGGCCGGAAGTGCGGGCGAAGCGACGTTCTCGTGCACCGGAGCCGGCGCGCGGGCCATGTGCCTGCAGAGCTGCAATCTCGGTTGCTCGTCGACCGGTTGCGCCCGCACGGACATCGCGCAGAACGAGACGATCATCCTGCAGTTCAGCGACGCGATCGATCCGGCGTCGGTGGGCCCGTCGTCGATCCGATTCCGCACCGCCTCCGGCGCCGAGCCGGTCGGCGAGTTCTTCGTCAACGGCAACCAGGTCGAGTTCGTGCCGACGCTGTCGATCTCCGGCGGCCAGACGTTCTTCGGCTTCACGTCGGGTGAGACCTACACGATGACGCTGATCGGCGGCCAGGGGCAGGCGTCCGCCGTGCGCAGCACCACCGGCAAGTTGCTCGAGAGGACGTTGACGTGCACGATCCGCTCGACGCTCGGCATCGTCGACGTGAACCAGGTGCCGCCGAGCGCCACCTTGATCGTGCCCTCGGCCAGCCAGATCGCGGCGGGGGCGCGCGATACCGACAGCGTGCTCGAGTTCAACGAGTTGATCGATGCGACGCCGTTCGTCAGCGGCACCCAGAGCCCGGTGACGTTCAGCGTGCGGCGCACGCGCGAGGCCCTCGGCGGCGGCTTCGAGTGCGATCCGGCTTCGGCGCCGCAGGTGCTCAGCGGCACGCAGCGCCTCGACTTCGACGCCGGTCGCGGCGTCTCCATCCTGACGTTCAACCCGAGCATCGACCTTCCCGGCAACGTCTGCGTCCAGGTCGGTGTCACCAGCGGTGTCTCCGACCTGTCGGGGCGTCCGGCGCAGCCGCAGCAGTTCACCTTCCGCACCATCGTGGTGCCGTTGGTCGAACAGCCGATCACCGAGGAGTTCGACAACAACCAGTTCTTCGACGAAGACGCGTCGGCTGGTGCCTGGGCCGGTGGCCAGCTCACGTTCGCCAGCATCGGCGGTGACGCGCGCCACGGCCCGTTCAGCCTGACTTGGTGCACGGACACGGGCACGTTCGTCGAAGGCCGCCGGCTGTATCGGTTGAACACCGACCTGGTGACCATCCCGGGCGCCAACACGACGACCGGCAGCCCGATCGCCATCACCGATGGCCGCTTCTTCCTGTCCGACTTCGTGCTGCCGAGCAACGCGCAGCTCGAGTTCACCGGCTCGCGTCCGCCGCAGTTCACGGTCGCGGGCAAGATCGACATCCTCGGCGTGCTGAGCGTCGCCGGCGGTTCGATCGCTGCGATGCCGTCGTCGACTGCGACCATCGGCCAGAGCGGCGGTGCGGCCGGTGTGTTCGGCGGCGTCGGCGGCAAGGGCGGTGATCGCATCAACGCGGCCACGGGTGTCGGCACGGTCAATCCCGGGATCTTCCAGGGCGCCAACGGTGGTGCGGCGCAGCTGCCGATCCAGCATGCCTACTTGCTGACGGCCGCCGGCAGCGGCGGTGCGGGTTCGACGGTGTTCCCGGCGAGCGGCTTGGGCTCGGCCCTGCAGTTCCCGCCGCAGGGCACGCCGCAGGTGCCGCTGCAGTATTGCGTCTCGGCCTCGGCCGGTGGTGGTGGTGGCGCCAACTGGCTCGCGGGCAGCATCGGTCGCGTGATCAGCAACAACGCGGTCACGCCGCCGCCCGGCTTGCTGTCGGCCATGGGGCCGGACGCCCTGGGGGGCAGCGCCTTCCAGCTGTTCCCGGTGCCGGCGGGTGTCGCCACCTCTCTGCACTTCCTGGTGGGCGGTGGCGGCGGCGGTGGTGGTGCGAGCCAGGGCACGATGTGCCTCAGCGTGTCGCGCAACTTCGCGCCAGGCGCTGGCGGCGGCGGCGGCGGCGGCGCCATCGCGCTGCGCTCTGGTGATTCCTTGCGCATCGGCCCGGCAGGTCGCGTGCTCGCCAACGGTGGCTCGGCGGCCAGCACGACCGGGACCACCGGTTCGGGCCCGCAGCCGTGCCCGGGTGGTGGTGGTGCCGGCGGCTCGATCGTGCTGCAGACCGGTCGTGCGCTCGAGATCGCCGGCTTGGTCGACGTGCGCGGCGGCGCCGGTGGCATCTTCACCCGCTCGGCGGGCACGGCCCCGTTCCTGCCGCCGGGTGGGGCGGTCGTCGAGATCCGCGGTGGCAACGGTGGCAACGGCTTCGTCCGCCTCGAAGCCCCGGTGACGCCCACGCTGACGGCGCTGGCGACGATGCAGCCGGTGCCGGTGGCGCAAAACGTCGGTCAGCTGGCCGAGGTCGACGACCTAGTCGCCGTGCGCTCGCGCTTCTACTCGACCAACACCCAGCTCGGTCCCGAGTATGCGCGCTACCAGGTCCACGCGACGGTGGGGGGCGTGCAGGTCGTCTACTCCGACGATCCGGCCTTTGGGGTGCCGGCTGGTGCCGGCGCCGCCGTCCGCGCGCTGTTCCAGGCCGCGCGTCTCGACCTCGGCACCAACGAAGTGCTCGAGACCGGTCCGTGGCGCACCTCGGTCCGCAGCGTCGGCCAGCAGATCGGCATCGCCTCGGATGCCCTCAACGGCTTCCGCTTCATGCTCTACCGCGATGCGACGATCAACTCGGACGTGACCATCCAGAGGGTGGTCGTCGTCTACCGCATCTGATGACGTCCTGGCTCTGCTGCGCCTTGCCCTGACTCTTCTCCCGCTTCCACGCTTCCTGCGCGACAGCCCTCCCTCCAGCTTCCCCATGCGCACTGCCCACATCACGTCCCTCCTCACTGGCCTCGCCCTGCTGGTCGCCGCCGGCTGCTCGAACGGGAGCCAGGACCAGACTTCGTCGGTGCGCATCCGCTGCTTCGACGGTCAGGCGTTCTGCATCATCAGCTGTGACCTCGGCTGCACGCAGACCGGTTGCGCGGTCTCCGAGATCTCGGAGAACCAGCGGCTGCGCTTCAAGTTCTCCGATCGCGTCGACCCGGCGTCGGTGAACTTCGGCAGCATCTCGATCCGCACTGCGACCGGCGTCGCGCCCAATGGCGACTTCGTGGTGAACGGCAGCGAAGTGGTCTTCGTGCCGAAGGTGTCGAGTCTCGGTGGCGTCAGCTCGTTCGGGTTCCAGCGCAACGAGAGCTACATCATCACCCTGGCCGGCGGCGCCACCGCCGCGCAGGGTGTGCGCAGCCTGACGGGAGATCGCCTGTCGCAGGAGTTCAGCTGCACGGTCGTCGCGTCGCGCGGCGTGCTGGACGAGGACGGCCTGCCGCCGACCGTCTCCTTGCTGTCGCCGACGGTCCCCACCGGGGCGCCTCGCAATCCGACGATCGTGCTGCGCTTCTCGGAGCTGATCGACACGACGCCGCTGCAGTCGTCGCTGTCGGCGGCGTCGCCGATCCGCGTCACGTTGCGCGGCTTGCTGCCGGACGGCGCCTGCAACCTCGACGGCGACGGCACGTCGCTGGAAGGGGTGCCTTCGTTGTCGACGGAGCGTGTCAACGACCGCGACGTCACCGTGGTCGCGTTCACGCCTTCGGTGCAGTTGCCCGGCCAATCGTGCGTCACGGTGTTCGTCACCGCCGACCTGCGCGACCTGTCGGGCCGTTCGGCGACGCCGGCGCAGTTCCAGTTCATCACGGAAGCGGGCACGCCGATCGACTTCACGATTCGCGAACAGTTCAACTCGTCCGCCAACCAGGAGGTGCTGGTCTCCGGCGGCACCTGGAGCGCCGGTGCCCGGCCGGGCCTGATCGGTGGCGACGGCCGCCACGGCTCGTTCCGCCCGGACTTCCCGTCGGCGGGATCGGGCGGCGCCAACGTGTTCGTGTGGAACGTCGGCAACGGCGGCGCCGGCAACCCCGGCTTCACGATCCCGGCGAACAACACGCCGAGCGGCCAGAGCTTCGAGGTCACCGACGGCAGGTTCTTCTTCACCGACTTCGTGCTCCCGGAGGGCGCGACGCTGCGCTTCACCGGCACCGAGATGCCGCAGATCTTCGTGCGTGGCCAGTGTGACATCCGCGGCACCATCGACGTCAGCGGCGTCGACATGCCGGGCCAGGTCGGTCAGGTCGGGCTCGGCAACGGCCAGCGCGTCTCGACCTTCAACGCCAGGGGCGCGGTCAACGCCGTGACTGCTGGCCAGGCGGGCAGTGCCGGCGGTCCTGGCGGCGGCGCCGGCGGCCGGGGTGGCAACGAGTGCGCGGGCAACGGCGTCGAGTCGACGACCGTGGGCAGCGTGCTGGTGTTCACCAACAACGGGCAACGCGGCACCAACGTGCGCCTGCGCGCCAACCACGCCTACGCGGTCGAAGAGGCGAACACCGGTGGTGCCGGGTCCAACCTGGCGCCGGACACCGGCCTGAACGCCACCGCCCTGACGCAGCTGGTCAGCGTGTGGCGTGGCTCGTTCTCGCGCGGTGGTGGCGGTGGTGGCTACATGCTCGCCGGGGTCGGCCCGACGCAGCCGATCATCGGCACCGGCACCGGTGCCCAGCCGTTCAACTCGGCGGTGCTAGCCCAGGCCGAGAACTTCCCGCTGCTGCCGTATCCGGCGACGCCCCCGGCCAACTACTCGTCGTTGAACCACTTCCTGGTCGGCGGCTCGGGCGGCGGTGGTGGTGGCTCGCACACCTTCGGCTTGCTGCAGGGTTCGGCCGCGACCGCGGTCGGCGAGCGCTTCCTTGCTGGCCATGGTGGCTCGGGTGGCGGCGGTGCGATCGCGATTCGCGCCGGTGGCACGGTCACGATCGGGGCGACGGCGACGCTGCTGGCGCGCGGCGGCGACGGCGTGCTGATCATGGGCGACGATCCGATCGCCAGCCCGACGGTGCAAGACACCAACTTCGGCATCTCGTCGCCCGGCGGTGGTGGGTCGGGTGGCTCGCTGCTCGTGCAGTCCGGCAAGACGATCTCGTTGGCCGGCACGCTGAACACGCGCGGCGGCAACGGCAGCCGCGTCGCCGGCATCACGACCGCGACCCTCGCCGTGGTCGCCCAGGCTGGCAACGGCTCGAACGGCTTCTATCGCCTCGAAGCGGCGGAGGGCGTCAATGGCACGCCCGCCGCGGCCAGCGTGCCTGCGTACGTGGTGGCCAACAACGTCGGCCCGCTGCTCGACCGCGACGACGCCACGGGCGACCTCTCGAAGTGGCGCGGCACCGGCCTGTTCTTCCCGCCGACCTGGCTGAGCTACGAGCTCGACGTCGAGATCAACGGCGACGGCGTGGTCACCAGGTTCGGCGATGGCGCGGGCCTGACGCCGGCCAACGATCCGACGGGCGCGGTGCGTGTCCGCTTCCAGGGTGCCAAGCTGAACCAGGCCGGCACGACGCCGGTCGACAACCAGGTGACCCCGTGGACCGACTTCGTCGGCACCGGCAACGGCCTCAACAGCCCGACCGTCCAGGTCAACGGCTTCCGCTTCGAGCTGCTCTACAACCGCGCCGCGTTCCCGAACGTCATCGTGCGCGAGCTGCGCGTCTTCGCGCGTTCGTGAGCGGGTGGCGCGCGGGCGGCCGCCGGTTGGCCGCCCGCTTCGTCGTGTTGGACGCCGAGCGCGTGCTCGCCCCCGGCGAACTGGTCTGGGACGCCGCCGGCCGCCTGCG
>CANGSN010000154.1 GCA_947455805.1 Planctomycetota bacterium | reverse complement strand
TACCGGCTGTGGCGCTACCTGCGCGCGCTCGGCGCCGATGCCGCCGAAGCCGACGACCTGGCGCAGGAGGCGATGCTGGTCGCCCACCAGGCAGCACCCGCACAGCCAGCGCGCGATGCGGCAGCGCAGGCAGCGTTCGTGCGCGGCATCGCGCGCAACCTGTGGCTGCGTTCGCGCCGCTGGTGGCAGCGACGCCGCGAGCGCGAGATCGCGGTCGCGGTCGACGAACTGTGGGACGCGACGGCCGCCCACGACGGCGGCGACGAACTGCTCGCGCGCCTGCGCGACTGCCTCGGTTCGCTGCAACCGCGCGTTCGCCGCGCGCTCGAACTGCACTACCACGACGGCCTCGGCTGGCGCGCGATCGCCGCCGACCTGGCGATGAAGACCAACGGTGTGAAGACGCTGCTGCAGCGCGCGCGACGCGCGCTGCGGCAATGCCTCGAACGGAGCGAACGATGAACGACCCTGCGATCCGCACGTCCTCGGCTGCGCGCGCCACCGCGGCCGCGCGACAACTCGAGTGGCTGCTCGGCGAAGCACTCGACGGGACCGCGGCCCCGCGCGTTCGCCGAGCGCAAGCTCCATGGCTCGCGGCCGCGTGCGTGCTGCTCGGCGTCGGCGCCGTCTTGGGTGCCGCCCACTGGCGTAACACGGCCGACACGGCGACGAACGCTCCGCAAGACGCCGAAGCCCCGGCGTGGCACGAGTGCCACGGCCCGGCCGCCTTGGCGAAGGTGCCCGCCGAAGTGCGCGCCCTGCGCTGCTTCGACTTCGACGACGCCGCCTGCGCGCAACTCGCGCGCTTCACGGCCCTCGAACGACTCGACCTCGGCGCGATGGACGACCGCGGCTGGAGCGACTCCTACGCGCTGGCGATCACCGACGTCGGCGTGCGCTCGCTGGCGAAGCTGCCGAAGCTGCGCTGGCTCGCGCTCGGCCAATGCCACCAGGTACACGGCTACGGCTTGCAGGCCCTCGAAGCACTCCCGCAGCTCGAGCACCTCGACCTGAGCTGGACCGGCGTCGTCACCGAAGCGATCGAACGGCTGCCGCGCCTGCCGGCCCTGCGTTCGCTCGTGCTGTCCTACTGCATGGGCTTCCGCGGTCGCGCGCTGACGGCGATCGCGTCGATGCCGGGGCTGCAGCGCCTCGAACTCGCGAACTGCACGACCGTACGCGCCGCCGATGCCCTGGTCCTGGCGACGATGCCGGCGCTGCGCCATCTCGACCTGCGCGACTGCCAGGGGCAGTTCCGCGGCCTGATCGAATCGAGCCACGGACGCCGCGATTCGGACCTGTTCGTCGACAGCGACGGCGACGGCCTGCCCGATCGGCGACTCGCGGCGACCGACCCCGTGCCAGAAGGAGCCACGACCTTCGTCGACGGCGACGGCGACGGCCTGCCGGACCTACGCGTCGACCTGACGCCGCCGACCAGAGACGGCGTCGGCATCACCGACGAGGTCGTATTGGCACTGGCGAAGCTGCCGCTGCAGACGCTGCGCCTCGGCGGCTGCAGATGGCTGACCGACGCCATCGGGCCAGCACTGGCGAAGATGACGACGCTGCGCGAACTCGACCTCGGCAACCTGCCACTGCTGACGAGCGCGGTTCTCCCGCTGCTGCCCACCGGACTCAGGGTCCTGGGACTCGCCGACAACCCCAAGCTCGAGGGCATCGGGTGGCGATCCCTCGGGCAGCTGCCGCATCTCCAGGAACTCGACCTGACCGGTGCGACGCGGCTGCACGACGAGGAGTTCGCCGCCATCCTCGCCGGCACGAGCCTTCACGTGCTGAGCCTCGGCGACACCCCCCTATCGTCGAAGAGACCGGTGCCACCCGCGGGTTCGCACCAGCAGCTGACCGCGCCATCCTTCGCCCTGCTGCGCCGGCACGAGCAACTGCACACCGTGCGCGTGACCAACGCCCCGTGGCTCGACGCCGCGCGGATGAAGGAACTCGCGGCCATCCCGTCCCTGCGCACCCTCGACCTGCGTGGCTCTCCGCTGCCCGACGGCTGCCTGGCGCTGCTCGCCGCCAGCCGTTCGCTGCAGCAGCTCGACCTGTCGTGGACCATCAAGGACGTGTCGGCGGAGCTCGCGTCCCTGGCGAAGCTGCCGCTGCGCCGCCTCGACCTGCGAGGCACCACCTGCGCGCCCGAGCCGGTGCGCAAGCTCGCCGCCGAGCACTGGCCCGAGTGCGAGGTGGTGCTGCCGAACGGCGAACGCCTCCGCGCGCGCTGACCGCAGCCGCATGCAAATCCGCATCGCCAACTCGTTTTTGCATGGCAGATGCGAGTTGGCGACTCCGATCTGCACGCGGCTCCCAACGCACCGCGGTCACAGCGTCAGCACGAGCTTGCCGAGCGCCTGCCGCTCCTCGAGCAGCCGATGCGCGTCGCCGACCTGCGCCAGCGGCAGCGCACGATCGAGCACGGGGCGGAAGCGACCCTGGTCGAACAGGCGCAGGATCTGCCGCAGGTCGCCCTTCTGGCCCATCGTCGAGCCGAGGATCGACAGGCTCTTGAAGAACACCGCGTGCAGCGACAGCGAGACGTTGCCGCCGGTCGTGGCGCCGCAGGTGACGAGGCGGCCGCCGCGCTGCAGCACCTTCAGCGAGGTGTCGAACGTCTGTGCACCGACGTGCTCGAACACGACCTGCACGCCGGCCTTGCCGGTCAGCGCGCGCACGGTCGCGGCGACGTCCTGCGTGCGATGGTCGATCACGTGGTGGGCGCCGAGCGCCTTCACCTTCGCACACTTCTCGGCGCCGCCGGCGGTCGCGATCACTTGCGCACCGAGCACGTTGGCGATCTGCACGGCGGCGCTGCCGACGCCGGAGAGCCCGGCGTGCACGAGCACCGTCTCGCCGGCGTGCAGCTCGACGCGGCGGACCAGCATGTGCCACGCGGTCTGGAACACGAGGCAGATCGACGCGGCCTCCTGCGCCGACAAGGCGCGCGGCTTCGGCGCCACGTTCGCGGCCGGCACGCACACGAACTCGGCGGCGGTGCCGTCGCAGCTCTCGCCGAGGATGTGGTAGCTGCGGCACAGGTTGTCCTGGCCCTGCTGGCACGCTTCGCAAGCACCACAAGAGACGCCGGGCAGCACCACCACCGGATCGCCGGCGGCGAGGCCGGTGACGCCGGCGCCGAGCGCGTCGACGACGCCGCAGCCGTCGCTGCTGGTCACCAGCGGCAGCGGGAACGTGTGCCCCGGCACGCCGCGGCGCACCCAGGTGTCGAGGTGGTTCAGGCCGACCGCCTGCATGCGCACGCGCACCTGGCCGGGCAGCGGCGTCGGCACCGGGCGTTCTTCGAGCCGCAGCTTGTCGAATCCGCCGTGCTCGCGCACGACGACGCAACGCATGGTCGTCATGCCGGGGATGATCGCGCCGCGCGCGGTGCGTCGCTACCCGTTCGTCGTCGCTGCCGCGAGCGCACTCGCCAGCGCCGCCCGCACCGCCGCCAGCTGGAACGGCTTGCTCAGCACGGCCTCGGGCGCCTGCGCCACCGATGCCTGCTCCAGCATGTCGGTGGTGTGCCCGCTCATCAGCACGATGCGCACGTCGGGACGCAGCGCACGCAGCCGGCGGATCAGTTCGGCGCCGTCCATCTCGGGCATCGTCAGGTCGACGAACACGACCAGCGCACGGTCGCGCGGCAGTTCGTCGACGCGGTCGAGCGTCTTGGCGCCGCTCGCGAGGTACTCCCCCGCACGTCCGAGACTGGCCAGCATCCGCACCAGCAACTGGCCGACGGTCGGCTCGTCGTCGACGACCAGCACCGCGGGCCCGTTCTCGGTGGACGTCGGCGGCGGCAACGCCGGCAAAACCACGACCGGTTCGGGGGCAGCGCCCGGAGTCACCACCGCGAGCGGCAGTTCGATCGTGAACTTGGCGCCGAGGCCCGGCGCACTGTCGACCTGGATGCTGCCGCCATGGCGGCGCACGGCGCCGTGCACGACGGAGAGGCCGAGCCCGCGCCCCGGGAAGCGCGTGGTGAAGAACGGGTCGAAGATGCGCTGCGCCACCTCCGGCGTCATGCCGTCGCCGTCGTCCTCGACGGCGATCTCGGCCGCGGGGCCGTCGAAGCCGAGCGCCGTCTCGTGCCGCTGCAGCGAGATGCGAACGACCTTGGCGCGCGCGTCGGCGGCGTTGACGACGAGGTTCAGCAGCACCTGTTCGATCTCGGCCGGATCGGCGACCACGCCGACGCTCTCGACCGGCGCGTTGAAGCGGACCTCGATGCGGCCGCGCGTCGACGACGCCAGCACCGGCAGCATCTCCTGCACGAGGGTGCCCAGGTCGAGCGTCATCGGCGCCGACGGACCGTCGCCGCCGTAGGTCTGCAGCTGCTTGCACAGACGCGCCGCCTGCCGGCCGGCGGCGTCGATCGTGTCGATGCAGGACACCGCTTCCGGGTCCTTCACCTGCAGCCGCAGCAGTTCGGCGTTGCCGAGCATGCTGGTCAGCAGGTTGTTGAAGTCGTGGGCCACGCCGGCGGCCAGCGTGCCCAGGCTCTCGGCCTGCTGCATCTGGCGCATGCGCTGCTCCATGCGGTCGCGCGACTGCTGCGCCGCCTCGGCCCGCTCGACCTGCGTGGCCATCTCGCCGTTGGCCCGCAGCAGCCGGCGCCGACTCCACCACGACAACCCGACCAACATCGTCAACGACGCGACGAGGGCACTGATCAGCGCGTTGCGCGTGCTCGCCGCCTGCGCGACAGCCTGTTCGCGTTCCGCCCGCAGCTGCTCGGCGGCGGCTTCGCGCTGTTCCTCGGCGATGCGCACCTGGTTGCGGGCCTCGAGAATGCGTTCGTCGAGCTCGCGCGACGCGTTCTGCCGCCGCTCGATCTCGCGCGCGGTCGCGGCCGCCAGCTGGCCGTCGGAGCGCTTGACCGCCAGTTCGAGTCGCGTGCGCAGGATCGCCGTCTCGACGTGCGCGAACTCGCGATCGGCGATCAGTGCCTCGACCTCCCGCAGACGGGCGTCGGCCGCGTCCAGGTCGCCGCGCTGGATCTCACCGAAGGCGAGCATGTCGAGCACGCTCGCCCACTCGAAGCGATCGCCGAGGCGCGCGTAAAGCTCGGCGGCGGCGGCGTAGTGCCCCATCGCCGCCTCGGTGTCGCGGCGCAGGGCCGCGGCATTGCCGCGACAGCACTCCGCCATCGCCAAGGCGCGCTGGTTGCCTTGCTGCCGAGCCTGGTTCTCGGCGGCGCCGAGCGGACGTTCGGCATCGGCGAAGCGATGCTGGTCCTGCAGCTGCGAGACCTCCTCGAGCAACAGATACGGCGAGAACGTCGCCAGCACGGCCGCCTGCGGCCCTTGGCGCATCGCCTGGTACTGCTTGCGCACCTCTGCCAGTCCGCGGCGCGGGGTCGCGTGCATCGTCACCATCGCGGCGCGCAGCTTCGCCAGGTCGTCGCCCATCTCGTCGGCGAGCGCCTGTGCTGGGATCGAGAACTGCAGTTCCTTCGCGTGGTCGCCGACGAAGCAGAGGAAGCGGCAGCGATCGTAGAGCCACTGGAAGCGCAGCTGTGGCGCCGCGGTCGGCGGCTGCCAGCCGGCGATCTCCGACCACGGCAAGGCGGCGCGTGGACCTTCGGTGCGCGCGACGAGCCGCGCGACGGCGGCCGCCGACGCCTCGCGCGCGCCGTCAGGCGCACCCTCACGGGCGACTTCGAAGGTCGCCGTGGCCGTCGCGATGGCGGCGCCCATGTCGTACTCCGACTGCGCCCAGCAGAGCTCGACCGACGTGGCGAACCAGGCGACGGACGCTTTCGGTTGCTCGGCGAGTCGCTGCGCGAGTTCCTTGGCTCGCTGTTCCTGTCCGCACAGCACGGGGGACAGCAGGCCGAGGACGAACGTGGCGGCTAGGCGTGGAGAGGCGTGCATACGAGGGACTTCCCCTAGGCATCGGCAGTCGACCACCCGGAACGAAAGCCCGATCGCACCGGCGCGACCGGCTCAGCGACCGCCGAACGTCCGCAGGAAGAAGCGCTGGCGGCGGCGAACGAGGTCGGGCCGTTCGCCGATCCCGTGGCCGCCGCCCGGCACCACCACCAGCTCGAAGTCGCGGTCGGCGCGCAGCAGCGCGTCGGCGACCTGCATGGTCGACGCCGGGTCGACGTTGCGGTCGAGCTCGCCGACGGTCAGCAGCAGGGCCCCGCGCAGCTTGCCCGCGTGCACGACGTTGCTGTTGTCGGCGTACCACGGCCCGAGCGGCCAGCCCATCCAGGCTTCGTTCCACCAGATCTTGTCCATGCGGTTGTCGTGGCAACCGCAGTCGGCGACCGCCGCCTTGTAGACGTCGCCGTGGTGCAGCAGGGCGGCGAGTGCACTCTGGCCGCCGGCGCTGCCGCCGAAGATGCCGACGCGCGCGAGGTCGAGCCACGGCCTCGTCGCGGCGGCGGCGCGCAGCCAGGCGATGCGGTCGGGGAAGCCGCTGTCCTTCAGGTTGCGCCAGCAGACGTCGTGGAACGCCTTGTGGCGCCAGTTGGTGCCCATGCCGTCGATCTGGACGACGACGAAGCCGAGCTCGGCCAGCTGGCGTTGCCGTTCGCCGAGCTGCCACTCCTTCGGCACGAAGTGGTCCTGCGGGCCCGCGTAGATGTCCTCGATCACCGGGTAGCGCCGCTTTGGATCGAAGTCCGACGGCACGATCAGGATGCCGTGGATGTCGGTGGTGCCGTCGCGCCCCTTGGCGACGAAGCGCTCCGGCGGCCGGAAGCCCGCCGCCAGCACCTTGGTGGCGTCGGCGCGGAACAGTTCCACGAGCTTCCTGCCGGTGCGCGCATCGCGCAGCTCGCCGACCGGCGGGTGGTCGACGCGCGACCAGGTGGCGACGAAGCGCGAACGATCCGGCGCGAACGTCCACTCGTGGTCGCCGTCGGCGTCGGTCAAC
Organism: Planctomycetota bacterium; assembly: GCA_947455805.1. Lineage (GTDB taxonomy): Bacteria > Planctomycetota > UBA1135 > UBA1135 > UBA2386 > UBA2386. Next base: position 172 of record CANGSN010000154.1, on the reverse strand, counting down.
ACCGTGACGGCGCCGTCGGCGATCGCGACCCGCGCGAGGTGCGCGTGGTAGGGATCCTGGCCTTGGTGGATGCCGAAGGCGGTGAACCACACTTCGCCAGCGGCTTCGTCGACGTGCTCGACCTTGCGCACGAGCCAAGCACCCTTGGTCAGCTGCCGCAGGCTGCCAGAGC
>CANGSN010000153.1 GCA_947455805.1 Planctomycetota bacterium | reverse complement strand
CTCCCGGTGCCCATACCTGGCTGGAAATACCCGTTCCCTTTCCGAACACGGCAGTCAAGCAGCCAGGGCCGATGATAGTGCTATGCGCGAAAGTAGGTCAGTGCCGGGTCAATCTTGAACAGCCCCAGTGCATGCACTGGGGCTGTTTCTTTTTTAGCGCTCCCTTCCGCCCCAGTGTGATTCCTACTGTGATTCCTACTGCGGCACGATGAGGTCGAGCGCGTAGCAGTTGCCAGGGTAGCGCGCAGCAAAGCTGACCTCTTCGACGTTCCGCGATGCGGTAAGCTTCGACGACCTCGTTGCAAGTGCTCTAGCATCCCAGGCATCCAACGCCCTTCGCATGAACATCGCTTCCCTGTTCCGGCGCGGTAGCCCGGTCATCTCCTTCGAGTTCTTCCCGCCGAAGACGGCGGAGGGCGTCGAACAGCTGTATCGGACGGTCGAGGAGTTGCGTCCGTGTCGCCCTTCGTTCGTCTCCGTCACCTACGGGGCCGGCGGCAGCACCCGTGATCGCACCATCGAGCTGGTTGGCAGGATCCAGCGTGAGCTCGGGATCGTAACCATGGCGCACCTGACCTGCGTCGGCAGCACGCGCGACGAGATCGCCGGTGTGTTGCAGCGACTGCACGATGCCGGCATCCGGAACGTGCTCGCTTTGCGCGGGGATCCGCCGAAGGGCGAGACCGAGTTTCGCCCGGTCGCCGATGGGTTCTCGCACGCAGCGGAGCTGGTGGCATTCATCCGGAAGCTGCGCCCCGACATGTGCATCGGCGCCGCTTGCTACCCGGAGGGCCACGTCGAGACCCGCGACTTGGAAGCGGATTTGCAGCACCTCGTCACCAAGGTTCGGGCAGGCGCCGACTTCCTTGTCTCGCAGCTGTTCTTCGACAACGAAGACTACCGCGCGTTCGTGCGCCGGTGCCGATCTGCCGGAATCGACATCCCGATCGTCCCGGGGCTGATGCCGATCACGAACGTCAGCCAGATCGAGCGCTTCACGCAGATGTGTGGGTCCCGCATTCCGCAAGAGCTCCGGCGGCGGCTGCGGATCGTCGCGAACGACCCGTCTGCGGTCGTGGCGACAGGGGTGCAGTGGGCCGTCGACCAGGGGCGTGCACTGCTACGCGACGGCGCGCCGGGCCTGCACTTCTACACCCTCAATCGTTCCTCGGCGACGCTCGCGGTTCACGCGGCTCTGGGCCTCTGACGTGCACTCTGCGGCTCATGCTCCCTGCTCCGGCTGCTGGAGCGAGCCTGGTGCCACCCCGTCCCCGCGCAACAAGCTGCGCAGCCGGTCGCGCAAGCCGGAGTATCTCTGGCCGTCATCTGCGTTGGCGACGGCCATCTCCATCGCCTTCGTGGACCCAACGACCACGACCAGGCGCTTGCCGCGCGTGATGGCGGTGTAGACCACGCTGCGCCGCAGCATCAGGAAGTGGTCCGTCGTCACCGGCACGACCACCGCCGGATACTCGCTGCCCTGCGAGCGGTGCACCGAGATCGCGTAGGCCGGCACCAGATCGTCCAGTTCTTCGAACCGGTACTCTTGCTCCGCCTCGAGGAAGCGCAAGAACACCTTCGCGGCGCCAGTGTCGATGTGCGTGATGCGCCCGACGTCGCCGTTCCAAACGTCGCGGTCGTAGTCGTTGCGCACCTGCATGACCTTGTCGCCCACGCGGAACCGTTTGCCGCTGCGCTCGACCTCGATCTGCCCCGGGTGCAGCAGGTCCTGCAGGTCGCGATTGAGCGCGTCGGCGCCGACCTCGCCCCGGTACATCGGGCACAGGATCTGGATGTCGCGTTGCGGATCCAAGCCGAAGCGCTTCGGGATGCGTTGCGTCACCAACTCCCTGATCAGCAAGCGAGCGTGCGCGCCGTTGCGGGCCTCGACGAAGTAGAAGTCGCTCCCTTCGCTCCCATCGCCGCCCTTGGTCGGCGCGACGCCGGCGAGCATGTCGTGCGCCACGCGCACGATCTGCGAACCGCTCTGCTGTCGGAACACCCGCGTCAGCGCCACCGTCGGCACGCGGCCGCTCTGCACGACATCGTCGAGCACGTTGCCGGCGCCGACCGACGGCAGCTGGTTGCGGTCGCCGACCAGCACCAGCGACATCGTGTCTGGCACCGCCTGCAGCAGCGCATGCGCGATCTGGATGTCGAGCATCGAGGCCTCGTCGACGACCAGCACGTCGCCCTCGAGCGGCGTCTCGGCGTTGCGCGCGAAGCGGCCCGCACCAGGCGTGAACTCGAGCAGGCGATGGATCGTCGACGCAGGGCGCCCCGTCGCCTCCTCCATGCGCTTCGCCGCGCGCCCGGTCGGCGCCGCGAGAAGTGGCCGCAGCTGCTTTTGCTCGAGGATCTTCACCAAGGCGCGCACGATCGTCGTCTTGCCGACTCCTGGGCCGCCGGTGACGACGGTCACTGGTTCGCCGAGGCACTTGCGCAGCGCTTCGCGTTGGCCATCCGGTAGCGTCGTCGCCGACGTCTGCTCGAACCACTCGATGGCTGCGTCCGCCCGGACCGGCAGCCGCCGCTTCGACTGCAGCAAGCGATCGAGCGAACGCGCGACACCGTCCTCGGCGATCGCGAGCGCGATCGGATAGACGATCGGCCGCGGGTCGTCGTGCAGCAGCACCGGGCCCGGCGGCATCTGCCGCGCGACGCGGCCGGCGCGCGCGAGCTCCGGCACCCGCACCGACAGTTCGGCCTCCGCCAGCGACAGCAACTCGGCCGTCCGCTGCACCAGTTCGGCCTCCGGCAGGTAGCAGTGCCCTTCCTTCGCCGCCTGGCCGAGCACGAACTCGAGTGCGGCGTCGAGTCGCTCCGGGGCCGTCGGCGCGATGCCCATCTGCCCGGCCAGGCGATCCGCGGTGCGGAAGCCGATGCCGATGCGATCGTCGGCCAGCCGGAACGGATTCGCCTGGATCAGCGCCGACGCGCGCGCGCCGTAGCGCCGCACGATGCGCGCTGCCAGCGCTGGACCGAGCCCGTGCGACCGCAGGAACACGAGCACGTTCTGCAGGTCCTTCTGCGCCCGCACCGCCTGACCGAGCTCTTCGACCCGGCGCTCGCCGAGCCCGCGCACCTGCCGCAGGCGGGTAGGTTCCTCCTCGATGACCCGCAGCGTGTCGACGCCGAACGCCGCCACGATCTTGCGCGCGGTGCCGGGGCCGATGCCACGGACCAGACCGGACGCCAGGTAGGCCTCGATGCCGTCCTCGGTGTTCGGGGCGATCGCCTCGAACGCATCAGCCTTCACCTGCACCCCGAAGCGGGGGTGGACGCTGCGCATCCCATTGATCTTAAGGCGCTGCCCTTCCCTGAGTTGTGCCATGCTGCCGACGACCGTCAGCGGCTGCCCGTTCGCCTCGTCGACGAGCTTGACGACCGCCCAGTCGGTGTCGGGGTTGCGGAACGTGAAGCGCTCGATGACGCCCTGCACGGTGACCGGGGTTTCGGAGCCGGAGGTTGTCATGCAGGCAGCGGAACGGCGGCATTGCCCTCGGGGCGCGAGTCGCTATGGTTTCGCGCCCTTTCGTCAGTCCAGTCCGTGGCGTCACCATACGCGACCCCACGTTCCGTCGCCAACGGCGCCGGCTGGCTGCGAGCTTCAGTCCGTTCTGCTCCGAGCCGAACCTCCCTTTCCGATGATCCGAGTCCAGGTCCGTCCGAACGAGCCGTTGGAAGCAGCACTGCGTCGCTTCAAGCGCCAGTGCAACTACGCCGGCATCTTCCGTCTCGCCAAGAAGCACGCCTACCACGAGAAGACCAGCGATCGTCGTCGTCGTGAGGAGCGCGAGCGTCTGCGCAACATCCTGATGGCGGAACGCAAGCGTGGCGGCGGCGCCCCGGTCGGTCGGAACAGCAAGAAGCGTCGCACGGGCAAGGGCAAGCCGAACGATCGTCGCAACAACGACGCGCCGGACTTCGATCCGTTGACCGCCGACACGACGATCCAGAAGACGGACGCGTGATCTGCAGTTCGAGGCGTTGTCGCGCGCTCGCATCGCCTGTGCGTGCGTGCGGTGGCCGTCCTCGACGCGACTAGGCCGAGCATGCTGCCGAAGTTCCCCGGCGACAAGCCGCGCGACCTCAGCAAGCCGCTCGAGCAGATCCGCATCCTGGTCGACGGCCGGCTCGACGGCCAGCGCCTCGACCTCGCGCTGACGACCGTGCTGACGTGGCGTTCGCGCGCGAGCATCCATCGCCTGATCGATGGCGGTCTCGTGCAGCTGAACGGTCGCCAGTCGCCGGCCTCTCGGCGCGTGCGCATCGGCGACACGATCGTCGTCGACGTTCCGCCCAACCCGCGGGCGACGCCCGATCCCGGGGCCGGGGTCGAGTTCCCCGTCCTCTACGAGGACCAGTGGATGGTCGTCGTCGACAAGCCGCCGGGCATGGCCGTGCACCCGTCGGGCCGCCACCTGTCGGGCACGCTGCTGCATGCGCTGCACCGGCGCTACCGCAACCCCGACGACCCGTCGCGCGACGTCGTGCCGCGCCTGCTCCACCGCATCGACATGGAGACCAGCGGCGTCGTCGCCATCGGCCTCGACGAACAGTTCCACCAGCTGGTCTCGCGGCAGTTCGAAGATCGGCTCGTCGGCAAGAGCTACCTTGCGGTCGTGCACGGGCGGCCGACGCCGGACGAGGGCACGATCGATCGCACGATCGTGCCCGACAAGCGCTCGACGGTGCGCCTCAAGCTGACCACCACCGACGCGCCGGACGCCGATGGGCTCTCGGCCGTCACGAGCTACCGCGTGCTGCGCAGCAACGCCCGCTACTCGCTGGTCGAACTGCATCCGAAGACCGGCCGCACGCACCAGATCCGAGTGCACATGGCGTCGCTCGGCTGCCCGCTGGTCGGCGACAAGCTCTACGGCGCCGACGAGACGCTCTTCCTGCGCCAGATCGACGGCACGCTCGGCGACGAGGACCGGCGACAGCTGGTCCTCGACCGCCACGCCCTGCACTCGCACAGCCTGCGCTTCCATCACCCGATGCTCGACCGGGAGATGACCGTGGTCGCTCCGCTGCCGCGCGACATGGCGGCGCTGTTTTGCGACGACCGCGCGTGACAGCGCCGACCAAGCCCACCCGGATTCTCGTCGTGGCACGTTCGGGTCATCCGGCCGGCGTCACCCTGCGGACGTCAACCTGCCGCCTTCACTCGGTCGGCAGTGGCGCTTCTTCGATGACCGCCAGCACTTCGTCCAGGAAATTCAGCTGCGACTGCGTGCAGACATTCCAGTCGAGGCCGACCTCGTAGAAGTTCGAGTTGCCCCGTCGCTGCACGCGAGTCGCGCGCGTCTTCAGCTCGTGCACTTCGGCGTCGAGGGCCAAGCGTAGTAGGACCGTCTGGCCGGGAATCGGTGGTTGGCCCGTTTCCAGGCCGATGCCCGTGCGCGACACGTTGCGTACGGCGCAGAGCGCCTGATCGTTGGCATTCAAGATACCCTTCGTTTCCATCGTGGCGATCGCGGCGAATCGAACGCGACCCGCGCGCCGGCGGTTGGTGGTCTCGGTCATGCGCAGACGGATCGGGCGGCGACGGCGATCGCATGAAGGGCTCCGGACCGGTCATTCTCGCATCGGGATCCACGCCCGGGACGAGGGCCGCGGCCCGCGTGCATCGCCGCTCACCGCGCGGTCACGCCCGCAGTTCATACGGAACGACCAGCCGGTAGCGATCCGTCGGCCGCATGGGGTCGACGCTGATCCGGTTGTCGTTCGTCGCCGACCGCGTGTTCGGAATCGGCCCGGGGAGCTGCGGCCGCACCGCATTGCGAACGCTGCCTGCGGGCAAAGCATTCGACGGCTTCGGTGGCGTCATCGGGACCGGCTGGGCTTGCGTGTCCATGAGCACTCCTTGACGAGAACCGAGGAACGGTAAGGAGACCGGACCGGACTGACAACCCGCCGGCTTCCGGTCCGGTGGCGGGCCGAAGACTGATCCCTGGCGTGTTGTCGCCGCGGAACTGAGGACTCTTCGCCATGGCGACAAAGGACTTGCGATTGCCGCCCGCCGACGCCGCGCCGCACCAACAGCCAAGGGATCAGGGTTGGAAGGCGGCGCCGATGCCCCAGGGCAGCAGGCAGGTGGCGGCATACAGCACCGCCACCGCACGCAGTTCGCGGCGCAGCGCCGCCGTCGGTTCCATGGGCGCCGCTGCCTGCGCCGCGCTCCTGGCCATCGTCGCCTTGCCCTTCGTCACCGCCGCCGTCACCTCTGGCTCCACGTCCTCGGCACCGTCCGCCGCCGTCCGCGCCGGCACCTGCCGCAGGCTCGCCACGGCGAACGCCGCCGTGGCCACAGCCACAGCCCAGCGCGCCATCGGCGGCAGCGCCATCGCGAAGCCGGTGCCGAGGCCGCCGAGCACCAGCGCCGCGGCGAAGGCGGCGCCGAGGTCGGCGTTGGCATCGCCTTCGCTGTTCGCGCTGAACGGCACCTGCCGCAGCACGCAGACCATGCTGCGCGCCGCCAGCACCGCGATGCTGGCCGCGAACAACGACGCCGGCAGGGCGTCGAGCCGATGCGACGTCAGCGCGAGCAGCATCAGCAGCGCCAGTGCGTGCACCGGCATCAGCACGTGCGTCACCAGCGCGCGCCACGTGGCGTCCTGGATCGTCGCCAGCGACAGCTTCGGCGCCTGCGCGAACAGCCAGCCGGTGCCCGGTTGGTCGGCGCGCGGCAGGAATGCGATCAGGAACGGCAGGTAGATCGCTGGCAGCTGCAGCACGAGGCACAGCAGCACGAACGCATCGTCGCGCGGTTCGCCGACCAGCAGCGCCACGGTGCCGACCGGCACGCCGAGCAGCGGCAGCACGCGCGCGCGGTAGCCCGGGCTGCGCCAGATCGACACGGCGACGAACTCGGCGATGCCGCGCCGCGGTCCGGTGCCGGCGATGCGCTGCAGCAGTGTCACCAGCAGGCCGCCGCGATGGCGTTGCTCCCGGCCGGTGCTGGCGATGCCACCGAACGCCGCCGCCAGCACCACCAGCAGCAAAGCACCGCCGGCGAACGGCAGCAGCCGCCAGGCCGCCGCCACCGGTTCGTGCAGCCACTTCGCTGCGTGGTAG
>CANGSN010000152.1 GCA_947455805.1 Planctomycetota bacterium | reverse complement strand
GGTCTGCGCGCACCGATGGTGCGCAGCGCGGCGAGGGCGCAAGCGGCGGTGGGTGTGCAGAGTTCGCAGTACGGAGTTCGCGCCATGCGGCTCTGGCCGAGCGCGGCGGCGGTTGCGGAAGCCAGGTGAGCGGTGGCCGCGCAACGCGGCGTGGGCGTGGCAGTCCTGTGGCGCAGCGGTCAGGATGACGATCCAGGCGTTCCTCGTCCGACGGGAGAACCGGAATGACCACCAAGCCACTTCGCCTTCGCTCCCGGCTGTCGTCCTTCTGCCTCGTGGCGCCGCTGCTCGCCCAGCAGCCTGCTGGCACGACGCCGAACTCCGGCAAGCGCAGCGCCACGCTGACCCGATCCTGACCCTCTACGTCGAGCCGCTGTTCCCGCGGTGCCAGGAGCCCACGCGCGTGGCGCTGGGCGGCGGCCAGGCGTCGGCGCGCGCGCAGCAGATCGGCAAGATGGACGAACCCGTCGGCCTCGACCTGGTGTGGACCGGGCCGCGCAAGGCGAGGCTCGGCCCGTTGCCGCGCGAGTGGGCGAAGACCGAGGTCGAGCTGTCGTTCCCCGGCGTGCGCAGCGTCACCGGCGAGCTGCTGAAGGTCGCGCCGGTCACCGTCAAGGTGCAGTAGCGCGCGTTCGCGGCGACGGTGCCGCCAGCGTTGGCGACTGCCTCAGACCGTGCGCGCGACGTTGCTGCCGAGGCCGACCGAAGCGTTGCCGTAGCCGCGCAGCACCTTCGCCCCCTGGCGCACACGCGTCAGTTCGGCGGCGAGGCCGTCGAGGCCGCTGCGCATGCCGTGCTCGAGCCGGCCGCGCGACGACTGCGCGTCGCTGCGCAACCGTGCTTCGTCCGGCCCGTCCTTGCTGCCGTCCCCGGCGGCGACGAGGTGCTCGTCGGCCAGCGCCATCAGCTCGGCGAGCTGCTCGAGATCGCCGTTGGCCAGCGCCGCGTAGCCCTGGTTCCAGCAGGCGATCAGCTCCTGCAGCGCGAACGCCACCGGCGATGCGGTGGCGACGGCGCCGTTGGGCTCAGCCGGTGATGACACCGTTCCAACCTTCCTGCAGCGTGCGCATCACCTGCAGCGTGTTGGTGACGCCGCTCGGCGTGCGCGTCAGGTTGGCCTGGCTCAGTTGCTCGAGGCCGAACTCGTAGAGCCGATCCAGGTCGCGGGCGATCTGGCCGCCGGCGGCGTGGTCGAGGCTCGCGCGCAGTTCGCCGAGGATGCCCATCGCCCGGCTCAGCGCCTGGCCGACCTCGGGTGAACGTGCGGTCTTCTGGTCGGCGAGGCCGACGCGGCTCTTCTCGAGGTTCTTGATCGCGCCCTCGTAGAGCAGCTTGACGAGCTTCTCCGGCGAGGCGGTCAGGATGGCGTTCCGCTGGTAGGTGGCGGCGGCTTGTGCGTAGGTCATGTTCGGGGCTCCTGTGACGGTGGGTGGTAGGTGGGTGGTTCAGCGGTTCAGGCTGTTGAGCGACGTGCCCTGGCCCTGCAGTCGCGTCAGCAGGCTCTCGAGGTTCGCGTATCGCGTCTCGAGCTGCTGCTGGTAGAGGGTGACACGACGTTCGGCCTGGTCGATGCGCGTCTGCGTGTCCTTGACCTGGCGGTCGAACGCTTCGCTGCGCGTCTTGATCAGGCCTTCGACCGAGTCGGTGTACGAGTCGATCTGGCCGATCAGCTTGTTCGCGATGCCGTTGGTGCCGCCGGCGAACAGGCGGGTGACCGCCTCCTCGTCGTCGGCGAGACTCTCGGCGAACTTGGTGCTGTTGAACGTCAGCTTGCCGGCGGTGTCGGACGTGATGCCGGCCTGCGTCAGCAGTTGGTACGCGCTGTTTCCGGTGTCGCCGACGGACGCACCGACGATGCCGCGCAGCGACGAACGCATCGAACGCAGCGTCGAGTCGCCGAACAGCGGCCCCTTGGCCTTGCCCTCGGCGTTCAGCGCGTTCTGCTCGGTGAAGAAATCGACGACCTTGTTGTACGCGTCGACGAACTCCTGCACCTTCTTGCTGGTCGCCTCGGCGTCGGTCGACACCGTGATCGTGATGTCCTTGTTCGGCGACGGCACCGACTTCAGGTCCAGCGTGATGCCGGGCCACAGGTCGCTGACCTGGTTGGTGGGGCGATACACGGTGATGCCGCCGCCGCCGCCCGGCGTGCCGTTGATCAGCAGCTCCGCGTCCTGGGCGTCCGAAAGCCTGTTGCCGGCGAGCTGGGTGACAACCGCCTGGAAGGCCGCGCTGCCGTCGTCGTTGACGATCGTGAAGCCGTTCTCGACACCCGGCGTGGTCGAGCGCACGACCAGCTGATAGCGGTTGGCGCCGCCGTTCGCGGGGTTGCCGGTGTCGACGACCTCGGCGCGCACGCCGGTGTCGTTGTCGTCGTCTGCCTGGTTGATCGCGTCGGCAATCGAGTTCAGGGTCGGGTTCGCGACCGTGATCAGGTTCTGGTTGCCGCCGCTGTTGATGAAGAACGACGCGGGGCCGCCGAGGCTCTCGGTCGGGCTCGCGCTGCCAGTGGTGGCGTTGACCTGCGCCTGCGCCAGCTCCACCACGCGCAACGAGTAGGTGCCGGGCTCGGCAGTGTTCGAGGCTTCGACGGTGACGACGTTCTCGTCGCTGGAGACCGCCTTCATCTTCAGGAAGTCGTTGGTCGTCTTCAGCGCCTTGGCCGCCGGCTCGAGCTTGTCGAGCAGAGAGCGCAGGTCGCCGTAGAGCGACTTCTGCTTGCCGAGCGACGACTTCTTCGTCTCCAGGGCGGAGATCGGCCGGCGCTCGATCGACACCAGGGCCGAGATGATCGCCCTGGTGTCGAGTCCCGACGCCAGGCCACCGAAGCTGATTCCTGCGCTCGACATGGTCTTCCTGCGGAGATCTCCGCTCCTGGAGTATCGGAAGACCTGCGGTGGCACTTGACGGGCGTTCGTCAATCCCGGCCATGGCGCCGGGCGTTCCGGTGCCGCCGGCCCTTCGCCACGAGGGTCAGAACGATCGGTCGACCAGCACGCCGTTGAACTCGCGCAGGCGGTCCATCAGCGTCTTCACCTCGTTGTCGGGCACCTGGCGCAACACCTCGCCGGTGCGGCGGTCGCGGATCAGGAACGTCACCTTGTCCTGTTCCGTGTCGACCTCGATGTCCAGCTCGCTGTCGCCGGGCAGGCGGAAGAACTCGGCCAGCGCCGACATCGCGGTCCGGCTCCGCTCCTTGGTGTAGTCGTCCTTCTTCGTCTCGTTGGCTGGCCGCTCGGCCGCGGTCGCGCCCCCGTGTTCGGGTCGCAACGGTGGAGCCGGGTCGTCGAGCGGCCGCTCGAGGCTCTCCTGCATCTTTGCCGTGCGCGCGCGCAGGGCGAGCGTGCGGTCGTCGAGTGAGGTGCGATCGAAATCCATGGCAGGCTCCTGTCGTCCGTGGTTCCGGCACCGCCGAGGCGGCGCCGGCACCTTCCACACGTTCGGATGCCCAACCAGGCGCGCGATCAGCCGAGCAGGCGCAGGGCCGACTGCGGCAGGGCGTTCGCCTGCGACAGCACGGAGATGCTGGCCTGTTGGAGGATCGAGTTTCGCGTCAGCTGGGCCGTTTCGAAGGCGACGTCGACGTCGCGGATGCGCGATTCGGCGGCGCTGAGGTTCTCGACGGTGATCGCCAGGTTGTTGATGGTGCTGCCGAGGCGGTTCTGCACCGCGCCCAGCGAACCACGCAACCCGCTGATCGTGTTGATCGCCGAGTCGATGTTGCTGATGGCCGTGGTCGTCGCGCCGCCCGAACCGATGTCGAGCGAGTTCAGCGACAGCGACGTGCTCAGTGCCGCCGACAGGCTGACCGACAGGGTGTCGATGCCGCTGGTGGTGCCGAAGCCGACCTGGAAGCTGAGCGTGCTCGAGGAGCCGTCCAGCAGCTTGATGCCGGAGAACTCGGTCGAACGACCGATGCGGTTGACCTCGTTGACCAGGCTCTGGAACTCCTCGTCCAGCGTCTCCTTGTCCTGGTTGCTGACCGAGCCGTTGCTCGACTGGATCGCCAGCTCGCGCAGGCGGGTCAGGATCGAGCTGACTTCGTTGAGCGCGCCCTCGGCGGTCTGCACGAGGGAGATGCCGTCGTTGGCGTTGCGCTTGGCCTGGTCGAGCGAACGGACCTGCGAGCGCAGGCGTTCACTGATGGCGAGGCCGGCGGCGTCGTCCGACGCGCTCGAGATGCGAAGACCGGTCGAGAGCCGGCGGAAGTTGCCGCCCAGCTTCTCGGTGACCGACGAAAGGTTGCGCTGCGCGTTGATCGACGCAGAGTTGGTGTTGACCCTAAGACCCATTTCACTTTCCCCGTTGCGTGTCTAGTCGTGTGGGACGGACGTCCAGGACGTCCGCCGTGGTGAGGATCGGCACACCAGGGCCATCGGACTGAGGGGAACGCGTCGGATTTTCGATCGTCTGTGGGGTTCTGCGACGATCCGGCCGTGGCATCGGCGGTGCACGGAGGGTGGAAAGACGTGCTTCCCACCCGTTCCTGTCCTCCGCCAACCGCGATGAAGCGCGCGGAGGCACCGGAGTGCAGGTCCGGTGCTCGCCACGCCCGCGGTTCACCAAGTCCTGGGGTCGTTCTCGAACACCTCTGGGAACTCGTAGGACGTCATCTCCAGCACCATCACGCGCCCGTCCTTCGTAGAAGTCGACCAGAACCGCGTCGAGCGTGTGTTGAGATGAAGGTACGCCGGCGTCTGCTCGGCTGGTCCGAGATACCAGTAGCGCTGTGCCTCGATCAGCTTGAGGACCGCCTTGTCCACTGCGAGCCCGTCTTTCTGGCTGGCTGTCAGTTGTCCGCCATTGGCGACGTTGCTCTCCGCCGTCTTTGTTCGTTCGGAGAGGCGATCATGGACCTTCGCGACAAACGCATCTGCGATGCGCGGCGAAGACGCCGAGACCTCACCGATCGAAGGATGAGTCGAGGGTGCGCCGGTAAGTCGGAGAACTGCATCTTCTTCTTGGGCAACCGCAGTCTGCCGCGCTCGAGCCTGACTCGGGCTCGTAGAAGGTGTTGGCTGAGCGGCGCGACTTACTGGTGCTGCTTCGCCTACGGTAGCGGCGGGACCGGCGTCAGTGCCGGTCGACGCCCATTGGTAGCTCGCGCAAGCCAAGGCCAACAGGGCGAGCGCAGATCCTGCAAAGGCCCATGATCGCTTCATGATGTTATCTCTTGCCTAGCGGCAGGTGCTGCAGGTCCACTCGATCGAACTTTCCGTGTTGGCCACGTCAGGGACGAAGGCTGTCACTGATTTCGTCGAGTTGCACGACAAGTCGAGCTTGGTCTCTATGGGTGTCGTCATGCCTGGTTGCACCGGATCAATAGACGACGTCACGCCGTTTACCGTGTACTTGCCGACTCCGAAACTCCACCAGGTGATCTTCACCATCACGTTCACGACGCATCCATCGCAACCCGTTCCATTGGTGCCCGTAGTGGTTCCTACGTTTTCAATGGTTGGAGCCAGCACGGAGGTTCCTTCAGTCGGATTACCACCCCCAACCAGGCAGTCTTCAGTCAGTGCGAACGCAAGAAGGAGAAGCGCAGCGCCTTTGGCAATCGCAATCATGTTCAACCCTTTTCGCTCCGAGTCCATCCCTTTGGCCGTCGGAGAGGCGGCCGTCGGAGAGGCGGCCGTCGGCTACAAAACAACACTGATCTCACCACCTGTCAAGGCCCGCTTGCAAGAAGAACGAAATTCGCCCAGCTCGCTCACCCGAGCAGGCGCAGGGCCGCCTGCGGCAGCGCGTTCGTCTGCCCGAGCACGCTGATCGCCGCCTGCTGCATGATCTGCAGCTTGGTCAGCTGTGCCGTCTCGTAGGCGACGTCGACGTCGCGGATGCGCGACTCGGCGGCGCTGAGGTTCTCGGTCTGCACCGCCAGGTTGTTGATCGTGCTGCCGAGGCGGTTCTGCATCGCGCCGAGGCGGCCGCGCAGGCCGGAGACGCCGTCGATCGCGCTGTCGATCGCGTCGATCGCGGCCGACGGGTCGCCGCTGCTGCCGATGTCGAGCGCGTCGATGCCGAGGTCGGCGGCGCGAGCGCTGTCGAGCGCCACGTCGAGCGTGTCGATCCCGGCGGTGGTGCCGATGCCGACGTGGAACGACACCGACGCCTGGCTGCCGTCGAGCAGCTTGATGTCGTTGAACTCGGTGCTCTGCGCGATGCGGTCCACTTCGTCGACGAGGTCGGCGAACTCCTGCTGCAGCGTGTCGCGGTCGGCGGCGGAGACGGTGCCGTTGCTGGCCTGCACCGCCAGTTCGCGCAGGCGGATCAGCAGGTCGCCGCTCTCGTTCAAGGCACCCTCGGCGGTCTGCACCATCGAGATGCCGTCGTTGGCGTTGCGGCGGGCCTGGTCCATCGAGCGGACCTGCGCACGCAGGCGTTCGCTGATCGCGAGGCCGGCGGCGTCGTCGGCGGCGCTGGCGATGCGCAGCCCGGTGCTGAGCCGGCGGAAGCTCGTGCCGAGCTGCTCGGTGACGCGGGACAGGCTGCGCTGGGCTTGGATCGACGCGAGGTTGGTGTTGACCGTGAGTGCCATCGTGATTCCCCTTCCCGGCGGGTGTCGCTCGGGCTGTGGGGATTCACGGCAGTTCGGGGCGTCGCTGCAGTCCCGCTGTCGGATTCCGCGGCGGTCCGGTCCCGGGACCGGGACGGCACCTGGCACTTCGTTCGCGCCGCGATGCGTCGCGCGGGCTGCACCGCCGGGCCTGCCGGTGTCCGCGAACGGTCGCCAGGAACGCCGAAACGGCGGCGCCCCCGCGAGGGAGCGTCGCCGTTTCGTTCGAAGCCGCCGGTTCTGGTGGTATCAGCCGAGCAGGGACAGGGCCGACTGCGGCTGGGCGTTGGCCTGCGACAAGACCGAGATGCTGGCCTGCTGCAGGATGTTGTTGCGCGTCAGCTGCGCGGTCTCGTAGGCGACGTCGACGTCGCGGATGCGCGACTCGGCGGCGCTGAGGTTCTCGACCTGGACGGCCAGGTTGTTGATCGTGCTGCCGAGGCGGTTCTGCACCGCACCGAGCGAGCCACGCAGCGAGCTGATCGTGTTGATCGCCGAGTCGATGTTGCTGATCGCGGTCGTGGTGGCACCACCCGAGCCGATGTCCAGCGAGTTCAGCGACAGCGTCGTGCTCAGTGCC
>CANGSN010000151.1 GCA_947455805.1 Planctomycetota bacterium | reverse complement strand
GGGGTCGGTGCCGCGCGCGAACGCCGACAGGCCGTCGCCGCCGCGCGCCAGGAACGAACTGGTGGCCACGCGGTAGCGCTGGTCCGCGACCAGCGGGGCGCCGCCGACGGTGACGTCGAGCAGCACGCGCGCGCCGTCGCGTTCGGTCCACGTGTAGCTGGCGCCGCCGATCTCGAGCGGGCGGCGATCGGGCGCCAGTGCACCCTGCAGCACGGCGCGCAGGTCCTGGCCGGTCAGCGTCATCGACACCAGCGTGTTCTCGAACGGCAGCAGCTCGTACAGCGTGCGCCGCGTCAGCGGACCGGCGCCAAGGCGCGTGCGCAGGCCGCCCTTGTTGGTCAGCCCGACGTCGGCGCGCGCTTCGCGGCGGAACAGGTCGGCGACGAGGTTGCCGGCCGGCGTGCTGCGCGGGCCGCGGTCTTCGTAGGCGGGGGCCTCGAGCGTGCCGATCGGCGTGTCCCAGTGTGCCGCCAACTCGCGGGTCGCTGCGGTGAACCACGCCGTCGTCGCCGCGTCGCTCGGCGTCGTCGCCACGTCGAGCTCGACCAGTTCGCCGCGCAGCAGGCGCAGCGTCTTCGTCGCCGCGTCGGCGACCGCTTCGACGCGGCTCACTTCGCTGCCCTTGCCGTGCGTCTGCACGATCCAGGTGCTGCCTTCCCGCAGCGGCTCGGTCAGGCCGGTGTGCGAATGGCCGCCGAGGATCAGCGGGATCTCCGGGAACGCGCGCGCCAGCGCGCGGTCGACCTCGACGCCGCAGTGCGTCAGCAGCAAGACGACGTCGCCGGCCTTCTTCGCGTCCGGCAGCACGCGCCGCACCGCCGCCGCCTCGTCGGTGAAGTCGTCGTCGCCGAACGGTCCGGTCGACACGGCCTTGGTGTCGCGCGTGATCAGGCCGAGCACGACGAGGCGCAGGCCGTGCACGGGCACGACGGCGAACGGCTGCACGAACGCGGCGGGCGCGCGCTCGCGAGCGCTGCCCGTGGTGATGTTGGCGCCGAGCACCGGGAACGTCGCCGCCTTGCACAGCCGCCGCACGTTGTCGGCGCCGAAGTCGTACTCGTGGTTGCCGAGCACGACCGCATCGGGGTGCAGCCGCCCGAGGAACTCGACCGTCAGCAGTCCCTTGGTCTCGTTGCCTTCGAGCGTGCCCTGGTACCAGTCGCCGGCGTCGGTGACGACGACCTGCCGGCCGGCGGCCTTCGCGGCGGCGCGCTGCTGCTGCACGTAGCCGGCGAGTGCCGCAGCTCCGCCGACCAGCGGCGCCTTGTCGGCGGGCAGGCCGGGCCGCAGCTTCCAGATCGCGCGCTGCGGGCGGAACTGGCCGTGGAAGTCGTTCCAGTGCAGGAACACGACGTTCGCCGGCGGCTGCTCGGGAACCGGTCTGGGCGTCTGGGCGGCGAGCGGGAAGAGCAGCGACACCGCGGCGAAGCTGCCGAGGCGCACGCGGTGGCGGATGCACCGGAGCAAGGAACGGCACGTCGGCGATGAGGGTGTCGGCATGGGGCGCGCAGAACGGTTCGGGCCGTCGACAACTCCTATCCGCGCACCGAGGTCGTGGCCACCCGCGCGCGCAGCCACTTCACCGATCGTTCAGGGTGCCGTCGTGAACTCCACTTCGGGCACCACGACGTGCCATGCGCTGCGGCGCGCCCGGTTCCGATACTCCGGGCTCTCGTCCGTGCTGTGGCGCACCACAACCGCCGCGCAGCGCATGGCGACGATCTGCTCTCGCAGCGGCCCCCAGTGCGTGCTGCCGTTGCTCGACAGCTTGCCGACACACCGCCCATGCGCATCGACGATCGTCATCCGCTCGCCCTCCCCGCCGAACGCCAGCGGGTCGCCGCACGCAAGGTCGGCGATGTGCTCGGCGATGGCGCGGTGTTCGGCCGACTGGCCCGCGAATCCGAGGTAGAGGTCCGTCTGGCCCAGCAACTGCCGACGGGTCGTCCTGGCCTCGCGTGCTGGCTCGGCTGGTGACGTGGTGCGCACCACCGCGGGGCCTTGCAGCGCCGGCAGCCACGGTGCGCCGCCGGGCACCTGCAGCAGCGTCAGCGTGCTCTTGGCGCGGGTCATGCCGACGTAGTAGACGCGTCGTCGTTCCGGCCAATCACCGCCGTCACGCGGTCGCCAGTCGCCGTCGAGCAGCAGCACGTGTTCGTACTCGGTGCCCTTGCTGCCGTGCACGGTGCCGAGCAGCACGCCGTCGCCCAGGGTGCGTTCGCGACGTTGCTCGAGCAGCAGTTCGCCGAAGAACGGTTCGATCGAAGTCTTCGGCCATGGACCTTCGCCATGCTCGGCGAAGAAGGCGGCAAGCGTGTTCGCGACGAGGTCGAAGGTGCGCTCGCGCGGCCTCGCGGCGCGCAGCTGCGCGAGAAGAGACTGTGCCGCCTTGGCGTCCATCAGGTTCCGAGGATGGGCGTCGACCGCGGCCAGGAACTCCTGTACCTCGCGCAGTCGGAACAGGGAGTAGGAGTGGGCGTCGTCGATGCGCACGCGAGACGGGATGCCCGCGAGTTCGAGTGCGCCGCGCACCCGCTCCAGCAGCCCATGCCGTGGCGACAGCACGGCGCAATCCTGCCACTGCAGGCGCGGCTCGCAGGAACGCAGCCGTTGCAGTTCCTGCCGAACGGCCTCGCCCGTGGCGTCGAGCGACGCGACTTGCAGCAGGTGCACCCGCCCGGCGGCCAGTGGGTCGCGAGTCGAGAACGCGCCACCAGGCGGCTCGTCGGCGCGCCGCCCAGCGACGCGCACCGGGGTGTCCACCTTCAATCGATCGGGGTTCGCAGCGATCACCTGGTTGGCGACGGCGACGATGTGAGCCGTCGAGCGGTGGTTCTCGACCAGCGGGACTCGCTGGGCTTCGTAGTCCTGCTCGAAGCGGCGCAGGAACGCGACGTTGCTGCCACGGAACTGGTAGACGTTCTGGTCGTCGTCGCCGACCGCGAGCACCGTCAACTTGCGATCGCGGTCCTGCAGCGTGCGGCCGGCGATCGCCGAGACCAGGCGGTACTGCTTCTCGTCGATGTCCTGGTACTCGTCGACCAGGATGTGACGGAAGCCGAGCAGGAGGCGTTCCCGCAGGTCGTCGTCGCCGGTGTCCGCGCCATCGCGCGAGGCGCCGCTCGCCGGGGCCGCGGGTTCGATCTGTGCGATCGCGAGGTCCAGCAAGGCATCGAACACCGACTCTCCGCTGCCGGCATCCAGCTCGCTGGCGGGCGAGCGGCCGACGAGGCGCGCCGCCATGCCATGGTAGGTCTGGACGAGCACGCCGTTGGCATCGTCGCCGACGAGATTGCGCAGTCGCACCCGCAGTTCGAGGGCGGCGCTGCGGTTGAAGCAGAGCACCAGGATCGAGGCGGCGGGCACACGCTTGACCCGGAGCAACCATGCGCAGCGGTGCACCACGACGCGTGTCTTGCCGGAGCCGGGGCCGGCGAGCACCAGCATCGAACGATCCTCGGCGGCGGTCACGATGCGGCGCTGGTCGTCGGTCAGGTCGCCGACGATCGCTTGCCACGACGCCGAGCCGGTGGCGCGGTCGAGCTCGCCGATGCGGCGCCGGAAGTGGCGATCCAGGAACTCCCGGTTCGACAGCCGGAAGTAGTCGTCGAGGAACGCCAAGCCGTCGGTGGGGGACCGCTGCAAGCGCGCCGCGAACTCCGCCATCACGTGCACCTGCCGGGTGCGTTCGTGCTGGTGTTCGGCCATCGGCGCGAAGTCCTCCTGCGTGTAGCGACTGGTGCGCTTCTCTCCGGGCAATCGAATCGTCATCGCCTGACGGAACACGGCCAGGCCCTTGTGCAGCACCAACACCTCGGTGCGATGCAGGAAGAGCAAGACGTGCTCGAGCTCCTGCACGGGGTTCGGCGACGGTGCGCTGCGCAGCAGCAGGTCCTGATCGATCGCCGCCTGCAGGTCCTCGAGCGTGAACTCGACCAGCAGGCCCTTGCCCTGTGCACCGGACGCAGCCAGGGGAGCGAGCATGCGATCGAGGCAGATCGTGGCCATGGCCTGGCGACGCACGGCCGTGGCGACGATGCCGTCCCATTCGCCTCGTACTTGCACGGAGCCCTGGTCGCGACTGTGCAGCATCACGCGCAGGCCGGGTGCGTTCGGGCCAGCGTGTTGCGCCCGGTCGGCGGTCGCGGCGAGCAGCGTGCGTACTCGGTCGGCAGTCAGGTTTGGCTGTTCTTCGGCAAGCCGTTGCGTCAGTGACGGCAGGTGCAAGGGATAGTGCTGGTCGCGGTCGGGATCCGGCTCGAGCTCGCGCAGCAGCGCCAGCAGCTGCAGTTCGAGGCGAACGACCGCGGCGAGGCGATCGCGCGACGCGTCGGCGATGCCGTGGCGCACGAATGCGGTCATCTGCAGTCCGCGCGTCAGCAGCCCGTGCTGCTGCATCTCGAACAGCATCGCGAGCAGCGCGCGGCCAGCCCGCGGGCCGCTGCCCGCCGGCACCACCGCAGCCACTGCCTGTAGGTCGAGCAGTGCGTCGGTGCCGATGCCTTCGTCGGGGCCGCTCGCCAGCAGTTGTCCGAGCACCGCCAGCCACGCCGCGACGCGCGCCGGCGGCAACTGCAGGCCCGCCATGCGGGCACGCGCTTCGGTCAGGCTTCGCACGCGCGGGCGCCCCTGGAACACGTTCGTCTGGTTGTGGTCGCGGCGAACGAAGCGTCCTCGCTCGAGCCATGCGATCGCGGTCACGACCTTGGTCGGGGCATCGCGTTCGCCGGCTTCGAAGTGCTGCGCCACGTCGGCATCGCGCAGGATCTCGCCGGTCGTGCAGACGACCTCCGGCTCGGCGGGCTCGTAGCCGGTGGCGGGGCGACGCGGCAGCTGGGCCAGCCCGCGCACACGCCGCAGGATCGCCTGCAGATCGCGCACGTCGAGCCGCGATTGCGCCGCCATGCGGAACTGCTGCTCGACGTCGCTCGGATCATGCAGCAGCACCGCGCGCGACGGCTTGCCGTCGCGACCGGCACGGCCGACCTCCTGCACGTAGGCCTCGAGCGAGCCGGGGATGGCGAAGTGCACGACGAGGCGGATGTCCGGCTTGTCGATGCCCATGCCAAAGGCGTTGGTGGCGCAGACCACACGGCAGTCGCCGCCCAGGAAGCGCGCTTGCACGTCCTTCTTGGTCGGAATGGGAAGTCTTGCGTGGAAAGCGTCGGCAGGGATTCCTGCGGCACCGAGCCGCGCCGCCGTTCGCTCCGCGTCCACGCGGGTGGATGTGTAGACCAGAACGCTGCCGGTGGGATCGAGGGCGAGCTGTTCGGCGACGAGATCGACCATGCGCGTCACCTTGTCGTGGCGGCGCACGTCCTCGACCGCGAGCTGCAGGTTCTGGCGCGGGGCGTGGCCGTCGAAGACTGCCAGCTCTTGGCCGATTTCGCTGCGGAAGTGCTCGATCAGCTCGTCGCGGACCTCAGGCTTCGCGGTCGCCGTCACGCAGACGACGGGCGGGATGGCGGTATGGGTGCGCTCGGCGTGCTCGCGCACGAAGCGGGCCGCGTACAGGTAGTCCGGGCGGAAGTCGTGGCCCCACTTCGACAGGCAGTGGGCCTCGTCGAACACGAACGCGCCGATCTCGCGCTGCTCGATGGCCGCCGCGAACGACGGATTGCGCAGCTGCTCGGGCGACACGTAGAGCAATCCGGCGCTACCGCTGCGAACGGCCTCGAGCGCTTCGCTGCGTTCCGGTGCCGAAAGTCTGCCGGTCAGGGCGCGGGCGAGCGACAGGGACGTCTTCTTGTGGAAGTTGTCGACCTGGTCGTGCATCAGCGACTGCAGCGGCGACACGACGATCGTCAGGCTGCCGCGTCGCAGGTAGCGCGCGATCGCCGGCAGCTGGAAGCACAGCGACTTGCCGCCGCCGGTCGGCAACAGTGCCAGCAACGGTCGCTCGGCGAAGCCGGCGGCGACGATGGCCGCCTGGGCGCTGGTGCCGTCGGCGAGTGCTGGTTCCCGGCGGAAGTCGTCGTAGGCGAACCATCGCTGCAGATGACCACGTGGGTCGTGCATCGTGCGGCACCACGAACAGTCGGTGCGTTCGCAGGCAACGTCGCGCAGTCGGTGCAGCAGGCGCGGGACGCCGGGGAAGGCGTTGCGGACCCACGGCATCAGCACCGACTGCGATGGCTTCGTGCTGTCGCCGGCGACGCGCAGCCAGGTGACGGCGAACAGCAGCTCCAGATGCGTGGTCGGGGCGGCAGCGCTCACCAGCTCCGCGAGCACACGGTCGAGTGCGGGGGCGCAGACACGCCCGGCCAGGAAGGTGCGCAGGTCGCCCGGCAGGTCCGCCGACGGCGGCGACACGGCGGTGAGGCACAGCGCCATGCCGCGTCCGGCAGCAGCGTCGACCTCGTGCATGCCGGCGATCGCCAGCGCGACCAGGAGCCGCGCGAGCGTCGGGTTCGCCGCGGCCAGTCCACGCAGGCGCTGCACGGCGTCGTCCAGCAGTTCGAGCGATCGCCAGCTGTCTTCGACGGGGTCGTTGGCGGCGCTGCGCGTCGGCTTGTGGGTCTTGCACAGCGCGTGGTACGGGTGTTCGGCGAACGCCAGCGTCGACAGCACCAGCGTGTCGACCACCGGCAGCTGCAGCAGACGAAGTTCCGGTGCGTGCGCCAGCAACCACGGGCGGTCGTGCCAGAGCACGTTGTGCCCGCACCAAAGCGGCGCCTCGCCGACGAACGCGTCCAGCTCGCGCAGGGCGGTCGTCGTCGCGGAGGCGGTGCGCGGCGTGCGCAGGAAGTGGTCGTCGCCGGCAGCCCGCGCCGCCCCGACCATCGCCAGCCCCTCGGCGCGGTCCAGCTCGAGATCGATCGCGATGGTATGTGGCAGCTCCGGCATCCGCGCGCAGGCTAGCGACCGCCTGGCCGGCGTGCCTCGGCCAACTTGCGGGGCGTTGACGCCGCAGATTTTCGGCCACTCTGCAACCGGATGCCCGCGAGTCGCCCCTATGTGGGCATGACCACGATCCTCGAACGTTCCGGCCGTTCGCTGCGGGTGCGCGCCTGGCCGGACGAACTGCGGCCGCCCGTCGGCGCCACCGCTCTGCCCACTGGCGAACTGCACGGCCCGCTGTCCTTGCGCCCGCGCCTGCGCCGCACGCTGCACACCGCCGGGGTGCCGTTCGTCGACCTGCTGACGCCGGAACCACTGCCGCCGGCCGAGC
>CANGSN010000150.1 GCA_947455805.1 Planctomycetota bacterium | reverse complement strand
GCAGCGATCGCGTCGCGAAGTACAACCAGCTGCTGCGCATCGAAGAGCAGCTCGGCGACGCGGCGGTCTACGGCATCTGAGCCGCGCGCGAGGCCCTTGCGGCCCTCGCAGCCTTCGAGGCACAGGGTGACAGGCCTCAGGAGTTCGATACCGTTCCGCCGTGGCGATCCTCAACCCAACTCCCGCCGACCGACTGGTCGACGGTGCCGGCCGGCCCTACTTCCTTTGGGACTGTGAGGTGTCCATGCCCGAGTTCGTCGAACGACTCGCCAGCGAGGATGTCGAGGATCGTGCCTACTGGCTCGGCAAGATGATGCGGCAGGCGAAGCCGGACGACGTCTTCACCTTCGTGCGTCCGGAGCGCATCGCTACGGACTGGCACCACCTGCAGCGCTACCTGGGCCGCACGCGCGCATTCTGGAACTGGCTGCTGCGCACGTGGAACCTGATCCCATGAGCGACCACGGGCTCTCAGCCCTGCAACGAGAAACGCTACGGGTCCTCGCGGCCGTGCAGCCGCCTTGGACCCTGACCGGAGGAGGCGCACTCGCCGGGTTCCACCTCTTGCACCGTGCGACGCGCGATCTGGACCTGTTCTGGCATGGACGATCCGCGCTGACGACCGAAGGGGACGAGTGCCGGGCGCTGCTCGCCGCCGCCGGCATGCAGGTCGAAGTCCTGCAGCGATCCCCTGCCTTCCAACGCCTCCGTGTCAGCCGGGGCGGCGATGTCGTGGTCGTGGATCTGGTCGCCGAGCCCGTTGCCAACGCGCATGCCCCGGTCACCGTTCGCATCGGCGACCGCTCGATCCAGCTCGATGCGCCTGCTGAGATCCTAGCCAACAAGCTCGGTTGCCTTTTGCACCGCGCCGAGCTGCGCGACCTCGTCGACATCCGGGCGTTGCTCGCCACGGGATTGGACCTCGGGGACGCGCTGACGGTCGCCGGGCGCAAGGACGGCGGATTCTCGCCCCTGATGGTCGCGCACCTGCTCGATGGCTTCCCGCTCGAGCGCCAAGCGACCCAGCTCGGTCTTGGCGAGCCGCAGCGGCGCGATCTCGACGCGTTCCGCCGCGAGCTCGCCGTCCGCATCGCGGCAGCGGCCCGCCCCTGACGCACAGGCGACGTCAGCGAGCGAGCGACCGGCGGTTCACTTGCCGCCGGCGTCGGCCTTCTTCTCTTCCTTCGCTTCTTCCTTCTTCTCGTCCTTCTTCTCCTCGGCGGCCGGCTTGCCGAGCACCTCGAGGATGTCCTTCTCGAGCTGCTTCTCGCCGCCCGGGCCGAAGCCGACGTGCACCTTCTTGACCAGGCCGTCGGTGCCGATCACGACGGTGTGCGGGATGCCGCCGACGCCGAACTTGCCGCCGAGCTCCTGATCGCACAGCGCGACCGCGATCGACAGCTGCTTCTTCTGCAGGAACGCCTCGACCGTCGCCTTGTCCTCGGCGAGGTTGCAGGCGACGAATACGACGCCCTGGTCGGCGAGCTTCTTCGTCACCTCGCTGACCTTCGGCAGGCCCTTCACGCACGGGCCGCACCACGTCGCCCAGAAGTCGAGCACGACGACCTTGCCCTTCAGGTCGGCGAGCTTCTGCTTGCTGCCGTCGAGCATCGCGAACTCGACGTCGGGGGCGGGCTTGCCGACCGACGCGTGCGGCTTGCCGTGAGCCTCTTCGCCCTCGTCGGCGCCGTCTTCGCCGGCCTCGTCCATCATGCCGCCCATCTCTTCCTGGAAGCGCTCCATCACGGCCTTCTCCAGGTCGTCGACCTTGGTCGCGCCCTTCGGCGGCTCGACCGCGAACGCGTCCTTGGCGACATCCTTGCTGCAGCTGGTGAACTCGAGCTCGATGCTCGGCTCGATCGAGATGCCCTTGGGGCCGTCTTCGCCCTCTTCGCCTTCCTCCGCTTCGCCGCCGTTCATCAGCGCCTCCATGTCGAGCTTCTGGCGCGCCGGCTTGTGGCGCAGCACCCACGGCTCGTCGCCCTTCATGACCCACAGCTCGCAGGCGAGGCCCTCGTCCTTGATCGCCAGCTGCCAGGCGTCCTTGCCGGCGACCTTGCCATCGCCGACCAGTTCGACCGTCTTGGCATCGAGCAAGGCCTTCTTGGCGCCGGCCGGCGCCAGCAGTTGCCGCAGGTTGGCTTCGCCGGGCAGGCCGAACATGCCGCGCTTGCTGCCGAGGAAGGCGTGGACGTCCTTCGGGGCGTCGGCCAGCGAGTAGAGCTCGAATCGCTCGTTGCTCTGCAGCAGCTGCTTGCCGTCGCAGACGATGTCGCCCATGCCGGCCTCACCGGCGCGGAACACGAAGCGGTTCGGCATCGCGACGATCATCTCGACCTCGAAGCTCGGCAGCTCCTGGCCCTCGAGCTGGGCGGCGATCTCCTCGGGCAGCTCGGGCAACACCATCTGCGCCGTCGCCTTCAGGTGCATCGCCGGCAGGCTCTGGGTGAAGCGGAGGGCCTTGCCGAGCAGTTCGCTGGCGTTCGGCTTGGCGGGCGCCGCGGTGTCGGCCGCCACCGGCTTCGGCGGGTCTTGCTTGGTGGGATCCTGGGCGGCGAGGCTGGCGGTGGCGGCGGCGAAGGCGAGGAGGGGAACGATCAGAGCGTGTCGCATCGTGAAGGAGTCCGGGGAGGCCGTGATGGTGGCGAAGGACCGCGAGTAGCCCAAGGAACTCCAACATTTTCGTACCGGCCGAGAACAACTGCCGCCGGCAGCGACGCCGAGGCGAGGTGGTTCGACCAGCCGCAGCCGCGCGCACCATCGCGCCGCCCAGCATCGTCCGGGCGCGCAGCATCGTCCGGGCGCACCGTCGCAAGACGGCGGCGCCGCCACGATTCCCGACGACGACTATCCAGCCGCTGCCACCGTCGTTAGCATCGCCCCGCGCCGCGCCATGAGTCGCACCGAAGCCGAGGCCCCGTCGTCGTTCCCCCACTGGGTCGCGCTGGGCAGTCTCGCCTTCGTGCTGTGGCTGTTCTTCACCAACACGGTGCCCGCCATGCGCGAACGCGCCGAGCTCCGCGACCTCCAGGCGGAGCTCGACCGCTTGCGCAGCACCTACGACCAGGCGATCGCGCAGGCGCGGGTCGGCGCCGGGCCGACCGTCGACGACGACCTGCAGGCGCTGCTGCTGGCGATCGACGCGCAGGGCATGACCCCGACCGAGCTGTGCCTCGCCTACCCGGAGCAAAAGTCGAAGCCGGCCGGGGAGGCCGGCGGCGAGGCGCTGCGCGAGGCCGGCCGCCGCGGCAACGACGAGCGCATGGAGCCGCGGTGAAGTTCTCCGTCTCCGTCGCCGTCCGAAGGCCTGCGTCCGGAATCGTTCCGGTTCGAACTGACGGTGCCGTCGCCTGCTGCGTAAGTCGCAGCCGGTCGCCCGGACCCGAGGCTCGCTCTCCCCACCCCGCATCTTCCTTCGGCTCGCCACCGGTCCGGTGCCGCGCCGCGTCCGCCTAGACCCCGAAACCGCCATGAGCAACCAAGCCACTCCGCAGGACCTGCAGCAGGTCGAGAAGCTGCGCACCGCGTACGCCGCGATGAAGCAGGAGATCCAGAAGGTCATCGTCGGCCAGGATCACGTCGTCGACGAACTGTTCATGGCGCTGTTCTGCCGCGGCCACTGCCTGCTGATCGGCGTGCCCGGCCTCGCCAAGACGCTGCTGATCTCGACGTTGGCGAAGGTGCTGCACCTCGGCTTCAACCGCATCCAGTTCACGCCCGACCTGCTGCCGGCCGACATCACCGGCACCGAGATCATCCAGGAGGACAAGGCGACCGGCCGGCGCGAGTTCAAGTTCATGCCGGGTCCGATCTTCGCCAACGTCATC
The DNA here is from genome assembly GCA_947455805.1 of Planctomycetota bacterium. Taxonomy (GTDB): domain Bacteria; phylum Planctomycetota; class UBA1135; order UBA1135; family UBA2386; genus UBA2386. The sequence continues at coordinate 3,350 of CANGSN010000150.1, read as the reverse complement.
CTGGCGGACGAGATCAACCGCACGCCGCCGAAGACGCAGGCGGCGCTGCTCGAGGCGATGCAGGAATACCAGGTCACCGTCGCCGGCCACCGGCACGTGTTGAAGCGCCCGTTCTTCGTGCTGGCGACGCAGAACCCGATCGAGCAGGAAGGCACCTACCCGCTGCCCGAGGCGCAGCTCGACCGCTTCATGTTCATGGTGCGCGTCGACTACCCGTCGGCGGCCGAGGAGCGCGAGATCGTGCGCCGCACGACCGAGGAGCACACCACCGACATCAAGCCGGTGCTCGGCGCCGAGGACATCGAGGCGCTGCAGGCGATCGTGCGCAAGGTGCCGATCGCCGACGCCGTGCTCGAGTATGCGCTGCGGCTGACGCGCCAGACGCGCCTCACCACCCCCGACGCGCCGGCGTGGGTCAAGGAATGGCTGCAGTGGGGTGCGGGCCCGCGCGCCAGCCAGAACCTCGTGCTCGGCGCCAAGGCGCACGCGCTGCTGCAGGGCCGCTTCTACGTCGCCGCCGAGGACATCCGCGCGGTCGCGAAGCCCGTGCTGCGCCACCGCCTGATCACCAGCTTCGCCGCCGAAGCCGACGGCGTCACCACCGACAAGGTGGTCGAACGCCTGCTGGCCGAGACGCCCGCGAACGACAGCCAGGCGCTCGCCGACGGCAAGCTGCCGAAGGTCATCGCGCAGGGCTGATCCCAGGTCGCTGTGCTTGGCGCGGCATGGCGCCACGTCCTGCGACCTCCCCGGGGCGCGCCGCCGCCGCCCCATCGCCGCATCGCTGAGTTCCCGCCGCCATGACCGAGATCCCCACCGACTACCTCGACCCGCGCGTGCTGAACAAGGTCGGCCGCCTCGAGCTGCGCGCCCGCCTCGTCGTCGAAGGCTTCGTCACCGGCATGCACAAGTCGCCGTACCGCGGCTTCTCGGTCGAGTTCGCCCAGCACCGCGAATACGTCGCCGGCGACGACCTGCGCCACCTCGACTGGAAGATCTACGCCAAGGCCGACCGCTTCGTCGTCAAGCAGTACGAAGAGGAGACCAACCTGCGCGCGCACCTGTTCCTCGACCAGAGCGAGTCGATGAACTACGCGCACGACGGCGGCATGAGCAAGTTCGACTACGGCGCCACCGCCTGCGCGTCGCTCGCCTACATGATCCAGCAGCAGGCCGACGCCGTCGGCCTCTCGCTGTTCGACGAGAAGGTCGCCAAGCAGGTGCCGCCGTCGAACACGCGCGCCAGCCTCGGCAACCTCTTCGCAGCACTCGAGGCGGCGAAGACGCGGCAGCAGAAGACCAAGGTCGGCGGCGTGCTGCACGAACTGGCGAGCCAGCTGCGCCAGCGCGGCATGGTGATGATCTTCAGCGACCTGTTCGACGCGCCCGACGAGGTGCTGAAGGGCCTGCGCGAGATCGCCTCGCGCGGCCACGACATCGTCGTCTTCCACGTGCTCGACCGCGACGAGGTCGAGTTCCCGTTCGAACGCATGACGCTGTTCCAGGGCATGGAGCAGCTGCCCGAGCTGCTGTGCGACCCGAAGTCGCTGCGCGACGCCTACCTCGCCGAGATCGAGGGCTTCGCCGAACAGATCCGCAAGGGGTGCCTGGGCCAGCGGATCGACTACGTGCGCGTCGTCAACAGCGCCCCGCTCGACGTCATCCTGACCAGCTATCTGAGCGCGCGAGCCGCGCGGGCCAAGCGCCGCAAGTGAGGAGCCCCGCGTGCAGTTCCTGAATCCCGCCCTGCTGGCCGGCGCGCTGCTGTTCGCGGTGCCGCTGGTCATCCACCTGCTCAACCGCCAGCGCCACAAGAAGCGGCCGTGGGCGGCGATGGAGTTCCTGCTCCGCGCCTACCAGAAGCAGCGCAACCGCCTGCGCAACGAGAACCTGCTGCTGCTGCTGCTGCGCTGCCTCGTGCCGATCGTGCTGGCGCTCGCCATCGCGCGGCCCGTGCTGCAGGCGGCCGCCGGCCTGCTCGGCGGCTCGGTCGTCGTGCACCACGTCGTGCTGGTCGACGGCAGCTACAGCATGGGCATGCGCCAGGACGGCGGGCAGAGCCCGTTCGACAAGGCGCGCACGCTGGTCGGCCGCCTGCTCGACGGCTTCGAAGCGAGCACCGAACGCAACGACAAGGTGACACTGGTGCTGGCCGGCACGCGCCCGCGCTTCCTCGCCCGCGGCGACCTGGCACTGCAGACGGCGCGCAACCAGTGGCTGCAGATGCAGAAGCCGGAGGACGCCGGCGGCGATCTCGGCGAGGCGCTGCGCCAGGTCGTCGACGCGGTCGAAGAAACCAACGACCCGGAAGTGCAGGTCTACGTGTTCAGCGACCAGCAGCAGCACGCCCTCGGTGCGGCGCTGCAGACGCCGGCGGGCGGCGACAAGCCGAAGCCGCCCACCGCACCAGCACTGCCGAACCCGGCGGCAGGTGCCGCGGCGACGAGCGATGCGGCGCCTCCCGCCAACGACCTCGCCGACACGCTGCGCGACCACGTCGAACGGTTGCAGAAGCGCCCCGGCACGCAGGTGCACTGGATCGACGTCGGTCCGTTCGCCAGCGGCAAGACCGGCGGCAGCGTCGACAACGTGCAGCTCACCGACCTGCGGATCAGCCAGCCGGCCGCCGTTCTGCGCAGTGCCGTCGAAGTCGTGGCCACCATCAGGAACCGCGGCCAGGCGGCGCAGAACGTCGAGGTCACGCTCGACGTCGACGGCGCCGAACCGATGCGCAAGCTGGTCGCGGTGCCGGCCGGCGGCGAAGGCGAAGCGGACTTCCAGCTGAGCTTCCGCGAGCCCGGCAAGCGCCGCGTGCGCGCCAGCCTGACCAACGACGTGCTCGCCGCCGACGACGAGCGCTTCCTGGTCGTCGACGTGCGCGAACGCATCCGCGTGCTGCTGGTCGACGGCGAGGCGAACGGCGACCCGCTGCTCGCCTACCGCACCGTGTTCCAGTCGGTGCTCGATCCGGACCCGACGGCACTGCCGACGTTCGCGGTCGAGACCGTCGACACCGTGGCGCTGCTCGGCGGCCAGTGCACGCCGAAGAACCACGACGTCGTGGTGCTGGCGGACGTCGAGCGCCTGAACAACCGCGCCGCCGCAGCGCTGGTCGAGGCGCTGCAGGCCGGCCGCGGCCTGTTCGTCTGCTTCGGCGAGCACACCGACGCCGACAGCTTCAACCTGCTGCTGCACGACAGCGGTGCCGGCCCGCAGCCGTTCCGCCTGCTGCGCGCGCTCGGCGCGCCGGCCGGCAGCTCGACGGTGCGCGCGCCGCAGATCGAACTGCCCGACCACCCGCTGCTGCGCGAGTTCGAGGAGGCGATCTACCGCGACGTGCTGCAGGCGAT
>CANGSN010000149.1 GCA_947455805.1 Planctomycetota bacterium | reverse complement strand
CGGCTGCCTGTCGACGTTGGCGATCCGCGCCGAGCTGGCGAGCGGCGCGTTCGTGCGCCTGCGCGTCGACGGGCTCGACCTGACGCGGCGGCTGTGGCGCCTGAGCCGGCGCCAGGGCTACCAGAGCGCGCTGCAGCGGGCGTTCGCAAGCTTCGGTGGCGACGAGGGTTCGGTGGCAGGGGGCGCTGCGATCCGGCGGCGGCCGACGGCGAGAGATCGCAAGTGATCGATTCGTGTCGCTTTCGCCCAAGTTGCGATCACTCACGATCGATCGGACGCGAAGCGCCTGGGCTGGTGCCGGCTTCAAGAATCGATTACAAGTGATCGATCATCGCGCCAGAAGGTGCATTTCCGATCGTTCGTGATCGCATGAAGATCCAGACGCTGACGCCCACGATCCAGGTGCTGAAGGAACTCGGCCTGCGGCTCGCCCGCCTGCGCAAGCAGCAGGGGCTGAGCCAGGAGCAACTCGCCGCCGCGGCCGGCGTCGGGGTCGCGACCCTGCGGCGCATCGAAGACGGCAAGGACGGCAAGCTCGGTTCGTGGGCGCGGCTTTTGTTGGCGCTGCACCAGGACGCGGCGCTCGACCAGCTGCTGCCCGAGGAGCTGCGTTCGCCGCTGGCAGAGGTCAAGGGCAAGCGCGCAGGCCGGACGGCGGCGAACGCGCGGCCGAAGCCCTCGCCGCGCGGTGGCCCCGAGGATCCCAACACGGTGCCGCGCGACGACGCACCGGGCTTCGTCTGGGGAGACCAGCGCCGATGACGACCGCGACCGTGCGTCTGTGGGGCACGCCGATCGGCTACGTGTCGATGGACCGCGGCGAACGGTTCGCGCGCTTCGAGTACGACCCGGAGTTCGCCGCCGCCGGCATCGAGGTGGCGCCGTTGCGGATGCCGGTGGTCGCGCGCCGCATCCACCAGTTCCGCGAACTCGATCCGCGCTCGTTCCACGGCCTGCCCGGCCTGCTCGCCGACAGCCTGCCCGACAAGTACGGCAACCGCCTCATCGACGTGTGGCTGGCGCGCACCGGCCGCACGCCGGACCAGTTCCACGCCGTCGATCGCCTGTGCTACACCGGCACGCGCGGCATGGGCGCGCTCGAGTTCGAGCCGTCGACCAGCACCGGCGAACTCGCCGACCGGCCGCTCGAGGTCGCCGAACTGGTCGAGCTGGCGTCGATGGCGTTCGCCGAGAAGGACAAGCTCGCCGCCGTGCTCGACGGCGCGCACGGCGAGCAGGCGCTGCTCGACATCCTCAGCGTCGGCACGTCCGCCGGCGGCGCGCGCGCCAAGGCGGTGATCGCGTTCGATCCGGTCAGCAAGCAGGTGCGCTCGGGGCAGACGAAGCTGCCGCCGGGCTTCGAGCACTGGCTGATCAAGTTCGACGGCGTCGCGTTCAGCGGCGACTGGGGCATCGCCGACCCGAAGGGCTACGGGCTGCTCGAATACAGCTACGCGCAGATCGCGCAGCGCTGCGGCGTGCAGATGGCCGAGTGCCGGCTGCTGCAGGAGAACGGTCGCAGCCACTTCATGACCCGGCGCTTCGACCGCGATGCGGACGGCGGCAAGCGCTTCGTGCAGACGTTCGCGGCGCTGCAACACTACGACTACTACGAGAGCGGGGCGTACTCGTACGAGCAGCTGTTCCTCACGATGAAGCAGCTCGCCGTGCCGCCGGCGTCGATGGAGCAGCAGTTCCGCCGCGTGTTGTTCAACCTGGTCGGCTGCAACCAGGACGACCACGTGAAGAACTTCGCGTTCCTGATGGACCGCCGCGGTCGCTGGGACATCGCACCGGCCTACGACCTGTGCCACGCCGAAGGCAGCGACTTCACGCGGCGCCACCAGCTGTCGATCGCCGGCAAGACCGGCGACTTCACGTTGGCGGACCTGAAGGAACTCGCCGACCACGCCGGCCTGCCGCGCGGCCGCGAACGGCGCCTGCTCGACGAAGTGGTCGAGGCGTTCGCGGGCTGGAGTGCGCTGGCCGCCGAGCTCGGCATTCCAAAGCGCCTCGTGCAGCACGTGCAGCGCACGCTGCGGCTGTCGTGGTGAGTGGACTCTGGCGCCGCCGCGACCCCGTGGCCGCAGCGGCGCACGCCCGACGTCACTTGCCGCGGAACAACCAGACGAAGCCGGTCGACTCTTCCTTGGCGAACTGCTCGCGCTCCTTCTCGAGCGCCTCGTAGCCCTCCTGCCACTTCTTCATCGCCTCTTCGCCCTCGGGCTGGTTCGCGGCGAAGAACTCCTTCTGCTTCTTCCGCCAGGAGACGAACTTCTCGCGCGCGGTCTTCTCGTCGAGGCCCTTCGCGACGTGCATCAGCCGCGCGGTGTCGCCGACCAGCAGGTCGAGCTTCTTGTCACCGTCGACGTCGGCGAGCCAGACGCGCGTGTCGCTCTGCGGACCCTTCAGGTGCGCGTCGCCGAACTCCGGCACGTGGTCGTCGGCGGCGATCGGCGTGTGGCCCTTCGGCTCGACGATCGTCTTGCGGCCGCCCCACTTCGGCGCCGTCTTGCTGCCGACGTTCTCGAACAGGAACACGCCGCCTTGCGCGGAGCCGCTCCACAGGTCGAGGTCGCCGTCGCCATCGTGGTCGACGAAGAACGGATCGCCGTGGCTGTCGACGGCCAGCTTGCCGCCGTCGCCTTGCAGCCATTCGACCTTCGGCGAGAACTTGCCGCCGCCTTCGCCGCGGAAGAAGCCGAACGTGCCGCGGAAGTTGCCCGACACGATGTCGAGCTTGCCGTCGCCGTCGAGGTCGACTGCGCAGGGTCGCGTGCAGATGGCGTCGGTGACGCCGTCGTCGTCGCCGTCCTTCTGCTTCTGCAGGATCAGCGGTTGGCCGTCGCTGCCAGACAAGACCTCGGGCTTGCCGAAGCCGCCGCCCTTCTTGCCGTACAGGACCTGGAACAGTCCTGCCATGTCCTCGTCCTGGCGCGAGTACGAGCCGGAGAGAACGTCGATCAGCCCGTCACCGTTGAGCTCCACGAACTGTGGAGTCGAGGACGTGCATCACCAGACGCCGGGGATCTCGGCGTTCGCACCGTCGGCCTGCAGCCACGTGCGCGCGGCGTAAGCGCCTTTGCCCGTGCCACTGCCAATCCCCTTGTGCACGGCGATCTTGCCTTTGTTGAATTGCCCGACGACGAGGTCGAGCACGCCGTCGCCGTCGACGTCGTGGATGGCGGGCGCGGCGAAGCCGGGGGCTTCGACCTTGACGAAGTCCTCGCCGGCGCGGACGCGCACCGGTTCGGCGAACTGCGGACCCTGAGGTGCCAGGAGGCACAAGGGTGCGAGCAGGTTGGTCAGCATGTGTGTGGGTTCTCCGTTGCGCGCGGCACCGTGCCGCGCGGGGCGCCGAGGATACCCGCGGCACCTGCGTCGACACTGCGGCGGCTCGCCCGGGATGTTGCAGGCGTGTTGCTGCGACCGACGAACGCACCGAACGGCCGCCGCGAACACAGCGCGGCAGCGGTCTCGTTCCTGGCCCGTCCGGCCCCGGGATCGGCCCCGCTCAACGGCACCAGCGCCAGCGGCCTCGACCGCGGCGACGCGCAGCAGGCTGTTCCGTTCGACGGACGGCGGCTCGAACTGGGCCGGCGCCAACACCGGCCTGAACGTCACCGTGCTCGAGTGCGTGTGGATCGACCCGACGATGCCGCAGACGCTCTACGTCGGCATGGTGCAGGACTCGGTCTATCGCTCGCGGAACGGCGTCGACGAGTGGCAGCGCCGCAACACCGGCATGAACGCCGACACGATCACCAAGATCGCGACGGTGCCGGGTTCGCAGCGTGTCCATGCGGTGAGCCCGGGCGACAGCGACGACGGGCGCTTCGCCGGCGTCTACGTCAGCGACAACCGCGGCGACCAGTGGAGCGATCTGACGGCCGGCCTGTCGCCGCAGGCGGTGCATTGTGTCGCCGTGCAGGGCAGCAGTGGCTACGCGTTCGTCGGCACGCTCGGCGGCGGTGTGTTCCGCCGCCGCGGCTGCCTGCACTCACCGCAGCGGATCGTGCGGCAGCGTGCCGCGGTGCGCACGCAGGTAGCCGAACGGCGTCAGGTGCACGAAGTTCGACACGCGCGACGTGTAGACGTCGGCGTGGCGTTCGATCTGGCGCGCGAGGCGGCTCTTGTCGCCGCCGGCCCGCATCGACGGGCCCCACACCGGATGGCCGAGCTGTGCTGCCTTCTGCGTCAGCGGCACGATGCGCGCGTCGAGCGCTTCGCTGGCGGTGCGCAGCGAACGCAGCCGCTCCTGCGCCTGCGACGGCGACAGCGAGGAGGCGGTCGGCGTCGGATCGCCGTGCTCGTGCCGCTGCAGCAGCACGCGCAGCATCGCCTGTTCGCTGTCGAGCCGTTCCTTGTCGCGCAGCAGCGATTCCAGTTCGCGCTGCTCGGCGGTGAACGCGTGCTCGGCCTTCACTTCGTCCTCGAGCTCGCGCAGCACCAGCGCCGTGCGCCAGCGCCGGATCTGGCTGGAGACGTGCACGTCGGCGTAGACGTGGTCGCCGACGTAGAGGATCTCCGAGCCGTCGAGTGCGAAGTGGCGCTGCACCGCCTCGGCGTTGCCGCCGCGGTAGATCACGGAACGGCGCAGCGAGCCCTGCAGCGGCCGTTCGTGGCCCTGGTCGTCGAGCACCTCGACGAACGGGGCCGTCTTCTCGAAGAACGCCGGCTTCTTCGCCTGCACGATGACGAGGTCGAACAGGTCGCGCCAGGCGCCCGGCTTGCCGCCGAGCCACCGGTCGAACACGAACGACATCATCGGCTGCGTGTAGTGCCACTCCGAGTTGGTGGCGACGAACAGCTTCTTGCCGGCGTGCTTCAGGTCGCGCAGGGCCGGCACCAGGTCGGGGTCGAGATCGACGAAGCGCTCGGGCGTGTTGATGATCTCGGCCTTCAGCTGGCCTTCGAGGTGGGCGGCGTTCATGCAGTCGCCGACCAGCGTGTAGAGCGTGCGGTAGTCGAGGCCGGGGGCGAGCCGCTTCTGGTCGAGCAGGTCGACCAGCTGGCCGTAGAGGCACGACTCCGACAGCGAGAACAGCGTGTTCAGGAACACCCAACGGTCGTCGCTGAGGTCGACCCAGACCTGGCTGTAGGTCTTGCGCTGCTCGTCGTGCGGCAGGAGGCGGGTGCCGTGGGCAGCCTGCGTGACGTAGCCGAAGCGGTTCGCCTTGACGACGTTGCCGAGCTGCACGTCGAGGATGAGCCCGCGCGCGAACAGGTCCGGGTGGAACTGCAGCTCCTGCACCGGCAGCCCGCGCTCGACGAGGCGCTGCTGCACGTGCCAGTAGGCGCGCGCCTCCCAGGCCTTCACGTCGTAGTGGACCAGCGTGTAGTCCATGTCGAAGCCGACCGCCTTGATCGAACGCATGTTCAACGTGCGGTTGCAGAACACCGCGCGTTCGGGCGGTGGCTGGTCGGTGCGGGTGGCCATGGTCCGTTCTTACCACCGGGCTGGTTCGATCGCGCCGGTCCGCTCGCGCCGGTGCGATCGCGCCGGTGCGATCGGCGGCTGCCGGCGACCCCCGAGCGGCGCTGCCGCCGCTAGACTGCGCGTCTTCGCATGCGCGCGTCCTCCCCGCGGTCCCGGTTGTCGTCGCTGTCGCTGGCGTTCGCGCTGGCGTCGAGCCTCGTGCTCGGCGGCTGCGGTGCGGGCCTGACCACCGGCATCGCCTCGACCGGCGGCGGCAACGGCGGGGCGACGCCGCCGCCCGAACTCAGCGTGCCGGCGGACCTGACGCTGCCGCTGCGGCCCGATGCCGGCAAGACGCACACCGTCGTCGTCACCAACGCCCGGCTCGGCGCGTCGGCGAACCTGCTGGTGCGGCTCGCTGCGGCGGGCGTCGTCGTCGACCAGCCGCAGCCGACGGCCGCGGTGCAAGGCGACGGCACCGCGATCACGTTCGCGGTGGACACGGCACCGATCGTCGCCGCCGCCGGTGTCGCGGCCGACCTGCCGGCGGAACTCAGCGTGTGGAGCGAAGGCCGCAAGGTCGGTTCGTCGGCGCCGGTGCTGCTGGTGCGGCCGCCGCGCGCGTCGCTGCAGTTGCCGGCGGGGGCCACCGAACGGTTCCTGTCGCCGCTCGGCGAACAGGTGGTGCTGCGCGTCGACGGGCTGCGCAGCGTCGATCCCGGCGCCGTCGACGTGTTGGTCGACACGCCCGATCCGGCGCGCGGCGGCTTCGTGTCGGTGCAGCGCCTGGCGGCGCAGGTGACGCTGGCGACCGCCGAGGACGGCACGCCGACGGTCGCCGCCGTGGTGCCCGGCAATGCGTTCCCGGGGCCCGTGCAGCTGCGCGTGCGCGATCGCCTCGCCGGCACGTCGGAGCCGGTGACCAACGCCTGGTATCGCCCCGACATCGCGCTGGCACTGCCGGGGCAAGGGCCGACGACCGGCGGCAGCCTGGTGACGCTGATCGGCACCGCGCTGGTGCCGCACGACTTCGTCGGTGGGGTGTCGCCAGCACCGTTCGACTTCGGCGCCGTGCGCCTGACCTTCGAGAAGGGCGGCCGCGTCACCGAGCTGCCGCCCGACGACCTGCGGGCCGCGTCGTCCGGCGCCGACCGCCTGGTGTTCACCATGCCGCCGTCGCCCGACGGCAGGCCGGGGCAGGTCGACATCGTGCTGCACGTCGACCTCGGCGCCACCGAGGCGCGCGTCGTCGCCAGCCGCGAGTTCCTGTTCGCCAACCCGGACCCGTTCTTCGGCCCGCGCGGCGCCGTGCTCGACCGCCTGCCGGTGGCGGTGGCGGCGATCCCGCTCGACGGCGCGGTCGTCGGTGGCGGCGCCAACAGCGCGGCCCCGGACATCGCGGCGCTGACCGAACAGGGCGGCGTCGGCTTCCTGCAGCTGTTGCTGGCGCAGCAGAACGGCATGTTCCAGCGGTTCGCGGCGCCGGTGCGCATCGGCGACCCCGAAGTCGCCGCGGAACGCCAGCCGCGCGATCTCGGCGTCGGCGACTTCGACGGCGACGGTGTGCCCGACCTGTTCGTCGTCAACGCCGGTGCCGGGATCGCCGTGCACCACCTGGTGCTCGGCCAGGCCGCACCGTTGCCGCCGCTCGGCGCCGTGCATCGTTGCACGGCTCCGGCCGGCAGCTGGCGGGTGCACGTCGCGCGCTGCGATGGCGACCTGCTGCCGGATCTGGTGCTGGTGCCGGGGCCCGGAGCCGCGCCGACGCAGCGGCCGCATGTGCT
>CANGSN010000148.1 GCA_947455805.1 Planctomycetota bacterium | reverse complement strand
TGCAGCGCTTGTTCGCGCTGGCCGCCGGCGGCGAACTGCAGGTCGAGGCGCTGACGCCGGCCGAGCCGCGGCCCGTCGCCGACGCCGGGCCCTTGCCGAAGGCGCTCGACCTCGCGTCGGTCGAGCGCTGGGCGATCGAGCGGGCGCTGTCGCTGGCGCGCGGCAACAAGGCCGAAGCAGCGCGGCTGCTCGGCATCGGGCGTCGCACGCTCTACGACAAGCTCGGGGGCGCGTAGGCCTGGCGATGTTCTTTGCGGTCCGCCGCCGTGTGCGGAAACTGCGCACTCGTGCGCAACCGGCGCAGGTCGCTGCGTTCGGGGATGAGGTTCAAGGCTCTGGGAAGAAGGAGGTTGTGGCAATGTCTCACGCTGGTACCGCGGTTGCTCTACAGCGCCTCGTGTCGCGCTTCCTGCTTTCGATCGCTGTTGCGATGGTCGCCGCTGCCGCCGTGTCGGCGCAGGCGCCGCGCCTCGTCGACAGCGTCGAAGCACCGCTGGCCTACATGAGCATGGAGGTGGCGCCGGTCGCGGCCGGTGCCCGCAGCCAGCCCGGCCCGGTGCAGAAGCTGCTCGCCGACCCAGCACTCGGCGTGTTGCTCGGCGGCTCCGATGCCGCCGGTGCGACGCGGGCGCTGGCGCTGGTGCGCGGCCTGCTGACGCGCAACTCCGGCGAACTGGAGATCGCGTTGACCGGCGTGGTGCCGAACGGTGGGCAGCCGCTGCTGGTGCTGCGCGCGCGCCTGCTGCAGAGCGAGAGCAAGCGCCTGCGCGAAGTGTTGGATGCTGGTGAGCTGGCGGCGCCTGGCCGGCGCTTCGGCGCGAACAAGGCCTACCGCTTGCGTGACGCTGCCAGCCAGGAGAGTGCTGGCCGGGATGGGATCGGCCACGAGGTCGAGCTGGCGTTGGTCGGCGACGACCTCGTCGTCGGCAACGACACGTTGGCGTTCGCGACGCTGCTCGATCCTTCGAAGCCGGCGGCCGTGACCGCAGCCACGCCGCGGAAGGGCCTCGCCGCCGACCCGCACTATCAGGTGTTGTCCACCCAATCGAAGGTGGGAGCCGGCGCCTTGCGCGTCTACGTCGACTGGCCGCGCCTCGGCCAGCGGCTGCGTCCATCGCTCGAAGGCCTGCCCGGTGCGTTGCTGCGCTCGTCGGGTCTCGACTCGGCGCGCGGCGTCATGCTGACCGTCGAAGGCAGCGGTGCCGCGTTCGCGGTGAAGCTCCTGCTGGACCTGCCGAAGCACGGGGCCGGTGGGCGGCCCGACGGGCGGACCCACGGTGGTGGCTCGGAGTCCGATGCCTATTCCGAACTCGCCGGTTGGCTCGCGTCGGTGCAGCCGGTCGCGCCCCGCGCTCTGGTCAACGAGCTGCCCGGTGGCGGGCTCGGTGGCCTCGTCCTCTCCGTCGATCTCGCGCGCATGCTGGCGCGCTCGCCCTCGGGCGAGCATCTGCTGCACGACCTGGAGCACGCGTTCGACGAATACGGCCTCGACTTCCAGCGCAACGTGCTGTCGCGCCTCGGCGCGCAAGGCACGGTGCAGCTGCAGCTGGCGCGTTCCGGACGCGCGGGGGCGGAGCTTCGCTCGGTCTACGCGCTGCGCACCAAGGGCCGCAACGCGGCCGTCGACCTGCTCGGCGACGTGCGCCGTGCGACGGAGGCCGCGGGCATCGGCCGCCTCGTGCCGATGCGCGAGCGTCGCCTCGAACTGGTCGAGATCCGCAGCGCCGTTCTGCACGCGTCGGTCGCCTACCTCGCGGCGCACGAAGACGACCTGCTGTTGTCGTCCGATGCAGAATCCCTGGCCGCCGCGATCGACGACATGCGTAGCGTCGGCAGGGCGCGTACGCGCCGCGACCAGATCGTCGGCAACGCGGTGCAGGCGCTCGGCAACGAGCGCGTGGCCGGACTCTTCGATGTCGATCTGGCGCCGCTCTTCACGCAGTTCGCCAATGCGGTGACTGCCTCCGGTGGCGCGCGGCTCGATCTCTCCCAACAACCGAAGCGGCACGTCGGCACTCTCGACGTGCAGCGCAAGGACGATGGCGTGATCGTCCGCATCAGTGTGATCTCGTCGCGCTGATCCGTAGCAAGCACAGCAACGTTCTTTCTCTTCTCCGACCGATGTCGCCCGCGGTCTTCGACCGCGAGTGCAATGGTCATCCGCATTCGGCGCGCCCAGGGTCTCCGGACCGCAAGCGCGTCGCGGATGCACGGTCCATGGATCGCGATCGGCCCACATTTGGGGCAGGCAGGGGCCGATCACGATCTCCCGCGTGTGTTGCGCGGGCCGTGCATCCGACCCTTCTTCGGGTGCACGGGCCGTTTGGTCCACGCGAGCCGTTCCCAACTGGGGCAGGCAGGGACGGTGAGCGTGGTTGCGTGAATGTCACGCGACGGCTCGTGCACCCGTGTTCTCTTCTCGGCGGTGTTGCTCGGCTGCTGTTCGCCGCCGCAGGTGCAGCCGCCGACTGGGCCGGAGTGCGTGCCTTCCGTCGCACGCCGCGCCGGCCTACAACCGGTGCCCCCATGGCTGCCGAACGCCCCGAAGACTCTGCTCCGCCCGCGTCGTCCGATGGTTCTGGCCGCAGTGGCCCCGGCGGTGGCGGCAGTCACGATGGCGACGGCGGCGGTGGCGACGGCGGCAGTGGGGACGGCGGCGGTGCCCGCGACGCCGGCGCCCGCGCTGGCACCGTCGTGCTCGAGAGCGAAGGCGCACCCGGCTCGGTCGTCGTGCAGGACGCGCTGCCCGACACGATGTTCGTGTTCCCGCTGCGCAGGGCGGTGCCGTTCCCGCAGCTGATGATGCCGCTGCTGCTCGACACGCCAGTGGCGCGCGAGATCGTCGCCAAGGCCGAGGCCCACAACGGCTACCTGTTCCTGGTGCTGCAGAAGGACCCCGAGCAGGACGTCAAGACCGCGGCCGACCTGCACGAGGTCGGCGTCGTCACCCGCATCCTGAAGTCGCTGAAGCTGCCGGACGGCGGCATGTCGGCGATGACGCAGGGCCTGCGGCGCGCGCGCATCGCCAAGGTCGTGCGCGAGCAGCCGCACCTCGTGGTGCGCACGAAGGAACTGGTCGAGATCCCGGCCCAGGGCGAGCGGCCGGCCTCGCTGTTCCGGCTGCTGCAGCAGCAGCTGCGCCAGCTCGCCGAGTTGCAGGAGCAGCAGGACCACGGCTTCGCCACGGCGCTGCTCAACGTCGAGGATCCGGGCCAGCTCGCCGACTTCACCGCCGGCGTCGTGCGCAAGGTCACCGACCGCCAGCGGCTGCTCGAACAGGTCGACATAGCCCAGCGCCTCGAGCTGGCGCTGCAGTTCGCGATGGCCGAGAGCGAGCTGGTCGCGCTCGACAAGAAGATCCTCGCCGAGATCCGCGACAAGGCCGAGAAGGCGCAGAAGGACTACTTCCTGCGCGAGCAGCTGAAGATCATCCGCCGCGAGCTCGGCGACGAGAAGGATCCGCGCGCGCTCGAGATCCAGCGCCTCGAGCAGGCGATCGAGAAGGCGAAGCTGCCGGAGGCGGCGCTGCGGCGCGCGCGCGAGGAGATGACGCGCCTGCAGACGACGCCGGTCGAGTCCGGCGAGTACGGCGTGATCCGCAACTACCTCGACTGGCTGGTGTCGCTGCCGTGGAGCACGACGACCACCGACGATGCCGACCTCGGTCGTGCGGCGCGTGTGCTCGCCGACGACCACTATGGGCTCGACGAGGTGAAGGACCGCATCCTCGAGTTCCTGGCCGTGCGCAAGCTGCGGCCCGGGCATCCCGGCTCGATCTTGTGCTTCAGCGGTCCGCCCGGCGTCGGCAAGACGAGCCTCGGGCGCAGCATCGCGCGCGCGATGGGGCGCAAGTTCTTCCGCTTCTCCCTCGGCGGCATGCGCGACGAAGCCGAGATCAAGGGCCACCGCCGCACCTACATCGGCTCGATGCCGGGCCGCATCCTGCAGGGCCTGAAGGCCGCCGGCAGCAACAACCCGGTGATGCTGCTCGACGAGATCGACAAGCTCGGCAGCGACTTCCGCGGCGATCCGAGCTCGGCGCTGCTCGAGGTGCTCGACCCCGAGCAGAACCACCACTTCCAGGACCACTACCTCGACGTGCCGTTCGACCTGTCGAAGGTGATGTTCCTCGCCACTGCGAACGTGCTGTCGCAGATCCCCGAACCGCTGCGCGATCGCATGGAGATCCTCGAGATCCCCGGCTACCTGCGCGAGGAGAAGGTGCAGATCGCGCGCCGCCACCTGCTGCCGAAGCAGCTCGAGCGGCACGGCATCACCGGCAAGCACCTGTCGATCGCCGACCCGGTGTGGTCGCGCATCGTCGCCGAACACACGCGCGAAGCCGGTGTGCGCGGGCTCGACAAGGTCGTGCAGCGCCTGTGCCGCAAGGTCGCGCGCGGCGTCGCCGACGGCGGCAAGGGCCCGGGCCGCTTGTCGTTCGTCGAGATGGAGCAGCTGCTCGGCCGGCCGCGCTTCCAACCGGAGGAACGGCGCAAGCAGCGACTGCCCGGCGTCGTGCAGGGCCTCGCCTGGACGCCGGTCGGCGGCGACGTGCTCTACGTCGAAGCGATCGCCAGCAAGGGCAAGGGCGCCTTGCAGCTCACCGGCTCGCTCGGCGACGTGATGAGCGAATCGGCGCGCTTGGCCCTGAGCTACCTGCGCGGCCACGCCGACCGGTTCGGCCTCGACCTCGGCAAGATGGCCGAGACGGACCTGCACCTGCACTTCCCAGCCGGTGCCATCAAGAAGGACGGACCGTCGGCCGGCATCGCGATCGCGTGTGCGTTCCTCGGGGCCTTGCTGCAGAAGAAGGCGCCGATGGACCTGGCGATGACCGGTGAGCTGACCGTCGTCGGCGAAGTGCTGCCGATCGGCGGCGTGCGCGAGAAGGTGCTCGCGGCGAAGAACTTCGGCCTGTCGCGTGTGCTGCTGCCGAAGGGCAACGAAGCCGAGGCCAAGGAGCTGAAGCCCGAACTGGTCGAAGGGCTCGAGATCCACTTCGTCGAGCGCTTCGAGCAGGTGTTCGAACACGTGTTCGGTGGGGCTCCGGCCAAGGCTGCGGCGACGAAGGCCGCGAAGGCGAAGCCGGCCGCGAACGCGGGCAAGCTCGCCAAGGCCCGGAAGAGCAAGCCGCGAGCGCGCTGAGCCACTGCCGCGGCGGCGGGCTGCGTGGTGCGCGTGGTAGCCTTCGCGGCCATGGTGCGCCCCCTGGCTCTCGTGCTCGCCACCTCCTGCTTTGCGCATGCTGCTGCGCAGAGCCCGCTCGAGGACGTGGTGAAGGCGTTCGCGCCGTTCGATCTCGACGGCGACGGTCGCGCCGAGGTCCGCGAGCTGCGCTGGCGCGAAGAGCGCGGCCAAGCCGGCAAGCCGTTGGTCGTCGTGCTGGTCGAGCGCCGATTGTGGCGACCGGAGTCGACGTTGCCCGCGGCGGCCAAGGGGCTGGACCAAGAGTCGTTGCGCCTGCCGTTGCTGCAGTTCGTGCGCGACATCGCCGAGGAGGGCCGCCACGTGCTGTTGCTCACCATCGACGTGCACGCTGGGCCGCCGCACCAGGACGGCCGCACCGTCTTGGCGATGCGCCGGTTGCTCCAGCGCATGCACGCAGTCGCGCCGATGCAGGCCGCCGTGCTGGTCGGCCACTTCCCCGACGCGATGCTCGTGCGCACCTGCAACTGGCGGCGCAACGAAGTGCTGCAGCTGCCGGGAAGGGACGGCAAGCCGGTCGCGATCGACGCGAACACGACGAACCTGCGCGCCGTGCCCGAGGTCGTCGCGCACCGCTGCGACCTGGTGCTCGCCGACCTCGACGGGGATTGGGAGCGTTGCTACGTGCCCGGGCCTTCGACGCTGCGTTCGGCGTGGGCGAGCTTCGGTGCCACGGTGCCGGAGCGCGGTGGCGCCTGCCAGGCGCTGCAGGTCGGCGAGATCGCCGTGGCCGACGTGTTCCACGTGCGCGACGGCAGAGCGATCGCGGATCCGGACGCGTTCACGCTGCATCTCGATCCGAACGATCGCGACCATGAAGTGGCGGTTGCCGACCGGCAGTGCTTCAACCCGATGGCGCTGCCCGACATCGCCGTCTCGCGAATCGACGCTCGCGGGCTCGGCTGGTGGCCGGAGGCCGCTGTCGAGCTCGACGCGGACGATGCGTTGCAGCCGCGTGAGCGCGAGGTGACCGCAGGCCCGCCGCGCTGGTCGGCCTTCGCGGCCCAGGAGACCGG
The DNA here is from genome assembly GCA_947455805.1 of Planctomycetota bacterium. Lineage (GTDB taxonomy): Bacteria > Planctomycetota > UBA1135 > UBA1135 > UBA2386 > UBA2386. Next base: position 984 of record CANGSN010000148.1, on the reverse strand, counting down.
ACAGTTGGTCCGCTACTTCGAGCGCAACCACCGCTTCCGCACCTCGACCCGGCGCGCCGCCGAACACCACCGCCCCGCTTCGATCTCCCACGAACTCGGCAGTGGCTTCGCGGCACTGCGCGCCGCCGATCCAGCGTGGGCCGACTTCGCCGAGCCCGGCTACGACGTGCACACCGGCGCCGACCTGCTCGAACTGTTCCGCTGGCTGCAGCGCCCCGCCGTCTTGCGCACGCTGCGCGCGCACAGCGATCCGTGGGGTGCGGCGTTCGCGGCCACCGACCCGGACGCGCTGCAGCGCGAGCTCGGCCTGCCGTGGCACTGGGTCAAGGACGGCGAGCGCTTCGTGCCGAGCTGGCGCGATCATCGCTCTGGCCGCGCCGACCATGTGTTCTGGCGCGCGGTCGGAGCGAAGGAGCCGGCCGGCGGCCCGTTCCTGCTGCTGCACACCGGCTGCGAGGCGTTGTCGCCGCCGCGCAGCGACCTGCCGTACGACGATCCCGAGTACGGCAAGCTCGGCCACGCCGAGGCGATCCTGTTCTTCAGCGAGTGCGTGGCGATGCTCGGCCGCGCCAAGGTCTTCTACGACGAGCCGCGCGAGTTCGCCGAGGTGCTCGGCAAGGGCGGCACGATCGGCGACGCCTGGAAGCGCTACTTCGAACTCGAATCGCAGGCGACGAACTGGGACGAGGTCGGCGGCGACATCGGCAGGAAGCGCGCCTACTTCTGGTCGATCGTCGGCGACTGCACGCTGCGCCTGCCGAAGCCGGCTGGTCGCTGAGGCGGAACCGGCGCGGGGGACGAACTTCTCGGCGTCTCGATCAGTCGTCGAACAGTTCGGCCAGCTCGAGCGTGAAGCCGGGCAGCACGAAGGAGTCGCGCAGTTTGTCGCGCTGCTGCAGGATTCGCGTCGCAGCGCCGTCGCGGTGAACGGCCAGCGTGCAGCGTTGCAGATCGACGACCCATACTTCTTGCGAGCCGTGGCTC
>CANGSN010000147.1 GCA_947455805.1 Planctomycetota bacterium | reverse complement strand
TTCGCAGCCGCGCAGAGGCTTCGAGAGGATTCTCTCTCAGCCTCTGAGCGGCGACGAACTGTCGCCTGGAAAAGGCGCTGCGGCCGCGCCGGACCCGTGGTCCGTTCGCTAGCTTCGCGGCATGTCGTTCCAGGTGTTCGCTGCGATCGCCGCGGCCGGCAGCGTCGGCGCCGTGCTGCGGTTCCTGCTGGTGCAGCTGCTGCAATCGTGGCCCGGGGCGCCGTGGGCGACCGCCGCGGTCAACGTCGCCGGCTGCCTCGGCTTCGGCTTGTGCTGGGCCCTCGCCCAGGACCGCTGGTCGCCACTGCTGACGACCGCCGTGCTGGTCGGCTTCTTTGGCGCCTTCACGACGTTCTCGTCGTTCGCGTTCGACTGCCAGCAGCTGCTGGCCGAACGGCGCTACGCGGCGCTGCTCGGCAACCTCGCCGTGCAGAACCTGCTGGGGCTGGCGGCGCTGCTCGGTGGCATCGGCCTCGCCGACTGGCTGCGCGACTGAAGGGGGCCACCGCGGTCGGCGGATCCCGGGCGGGGACGCTGGGCCGCGGTTGCGGTAGCATGCCGCCGCTGATGCGTCCCTTGTCGATCGCTGCTGCCCTGTTCGCCGTGGTGCTCGTCGCGGGCCTCGGACTTCGCTCGGTGCTGAACCAGCCGTCGGGCAGGACGGCTACCGAAGCCGGCGCCGGTGTCTCAGTGGAGCAGGCGCCTCGCTACCTCGGTGGGGTGCCGCAGGGCCACGTCTACACCGGGTTCGCGGACGAGCCGAGCGACGTCAACCCGTACACGTCGAACGGTCTCTCCAGCAAGCGCCTGGTGATGGCCTACACGCACGAGGGGCTGCTCGACATCGATCCGACGTCGGGTGCACTGCGGCCGGCCCTGGCCGAGTCCTACGAAGTCGCCGCCGACGGCCGCTCCTGCCTGTTCACCCTGCGCGACGGTGTTCGCTTCGCCGACGGCTCGCCGTTGACGATGGAGGACGTGCTGTTCGGCTACGAACTGCACCAGGCGAAGCACCTGACGATGGGGTTCGTCGCCGACGCGTATGCGCGCGTCGAACGCGTCGAGGTCGTCGATCCGCGGCGCTTGCGGGTGCACTTCCGCGGCGTGCACTACGCCGCGACGCGCATCGTCGGGGAAGCGTGGCTGGTCGGGCAGAAGCGCTTCTTCGTCGAACGGGTGCGCTCGATGCTCGCTCCGGGCGAGGCGATGCCGGAGGTCGGCAGCGCCCAGTTCGCGACGTTGCTGCATCGCATCGACCACGAGTGCGGCCCCGGCACCGGCCCGTACGAGCTGCGCAACCCGCCGGGTGGCCAGGGCGACTGGCGGCAACGTCAGGACCTGCTGCTGGTGCGCAACGAGCACTGCTGGCGGCGGCAGGTGGCGCCGGGGACCTGGAACTTCGCCGGCGTGCGCCAACTCTGGCGCGACGGCGCGGGCGGCCAGAACGCGCTGCTGCTCGGCGAGATCGACTGGTATCCGGGTGGCAACGGCGAGGCGTTGCAGGCGCAGTACCCGAACCTGCAGCGCGACTACCAGCGACTCGTCTACGACTACGACAGCCTCGGCGTGTTCCGCTGCATCTGGAACTGCGAGCGGCCGCCGTTCGACGACCTGCGGGTGCGCAAGGCGGTCGGCATGCTGTTCGATCGCACGGAGATCGCCCGCATCCTCGGCAGCGGCGCCAAGCCTGCGGTCGCGCACGCCAAGCCGGGCCGCCCCGAGTATCCGGACCTGCTGCCGTTGCCGTTCGATCCGGCGGCTGCTCGTCGGCTGCTGCGCGAGGCCGGCTTCGATCCCGCCGCGGGCAAGCCGCTGCACATGGTGCTGATCGCGATGGAGGGCAGCGAAGCGCATCGCCGCATGGTCGAGTCGTTCACGGCCGCGGCGGCGACGGCTGGCATCGAGTTGGAGATCCGCGGGCGCGAGCAGTCTGGGTTCATCCTCGAGAAGAAGAAGCGCGAGTGGCACGGCCTGCTGGTGCAGCAGGGGTTCCGGCCGTGGGGTGACCCCTACGACTTCCTGCACGGCGAGGGCCGCGACAACGAAGGCCGGTGGCGGCATCCGGAAGCGGATCGCCTGGCCAGCGCGGCGCGCGCCGAACTCGACGCGGGCAAGCGGGCGGAGCTGTGGCGGCAGTTGCACACGCTGGTGCACGAGCAGCAGCCGGTGGCCTTGCTGGCGCACCCGGTGGTGTCGGTCCTGTTGGCCAAGCGCGTGCGCGCGCTCGAGCCCGGCCCGTCCGGCCTGATTCCAGAGCGCGCCTGGGTGGCGCCGGCGGACCAGCGGCGCTGACCGCGCCCGCGGTCTCCCGCTGGCTGAGGATGGAGGGATGGCCGACCAGGTCCGGGAAAGTCCTCACGGGAGAACCCGGACAGCCGAGCATCAGGCCCTGGATGAGGCTCGCCCGTCATGCTGGACCTGGACAGACGATGGGCGTGCCGCGTTGCTTCCCGCCTGCAGGTGGCGCAGCGGACGAGCCCTGGGGGGCCGGACCTGGCTCCGAAGTGGTGGAGAGTAGGGGAGTCGAACCCCTGACCTCGACAATGCCATTGTCGCGCTCTACCAACTGAGCTAACTCCCCGCGCGGGAGCCAGGTCCGTCGGCGCGGCGAGGCATCGCCAGGAGTCCGAAGACCACCAGCGACCCTTCGTCGCGTGAAGGGAGCGAGGAAGTTAGCGACGAGATCGACAAGTTCAAGCACGAACTCACCGCACCCGCTCACGGTTTCTTCTCACGTTGGCGGCTGGTCGACGTGCGGAACCTCCGGTAGTGTCGAACGGATCGACGGGCCTCACGGTCTCGCTGCGTGGACCGCGCCGGACGACCGGCGCCATGCAACGGGGGGCACTGTCGGGCTTCGCGGCGTCGGTCGGCGCTGCGCAGGACGGGCGCACCATGGTGAAGCAGGGATCGTTCTTCCAGCGTTTGAAGGATCGCTTTGGCTCGGGTTCGGGAGTGCGGGTCGAGGCCGGTGGCAACGGTGGCACGACGCCAGCGGGCAAGGCGCTCGGCAAGCCTGCGACGACGACGTCGGTGCCGCCGCCGAACCTGCGTCCGACGGCCGTGCAGCGCGTCGAGCCGGAGCGCGCCGGGCGCGAGGTCGCGAGCGAAGCGCCGGTCGACGCGCGTTCGACCCGCAAGATGTCCGACCGCGAAGAGGCGATGACCGCACTCGGCACGCACTTCCACGAACTGACGACTCTGCTGCGTGGTTCGCAGGCGCGCGTCGACGACCAGCTGTCGAAGATCGTCGCGGCGACGGGGGCTCTGGTGCAGCTGCCGACGCTCGGCCAACAGCAGCTCGACACGCTGCGTGCGCTGTCGACGCAGATGGAGCGGCAGAACGTGCTCGGCGAGCAGCTGGCGACGACGATGGCGCGGCTGCCGAACCTGCTCGAGAACGTCGAGAACGCACTCGCCCGCGCCGCCGCCACCGACGAGCGTACCTCCGAGACCGTGCGCGAGTTCCAGGCGACGATGGATCGCATCCACTCGGCGATGGGGCAGATGGTGCAGCACGGCGAACAGCACGTGCGCACAACGCAGCAGCTGGCCGAGAAGCGCGACGGCGAACTGAAGGATCTCGCCACCGGCATCGCCAGTTCGCAGCGCGCCGCGGTCGGCGAGCTGAAGGAGGCCGCCGCGACCGGCATGAAGACGCTGGAGCGTTCGCACGACGAAGCCTTGGCGTCGCTGCGGCGCACCCACGAAGACCAGTCGAATCGCCTGCAGCAGGTCGTGCGCGAGCACGCCGGCTGGAACCGCGCGGTGCTCGCCGGCATCGGCCTCGTCGTGCTCGGCATCGGCGCCCTGATCGCGCTGCAGCTGTTCCAGTGAGCGGGTTCGTGTCGCCGCGCCGGCTGTGGCTCGTGCGCCACGGCGAGACCGAAGGCCAGTCGTCGATCCGCTTCCACGGCCGCAACGACGTGCGGCTGAGCGACCAGGGCCGCGCGCAGATCCGCGCGCTCGCGCCGCTGATGCAGCACGTGCCGTTCGTGCGCATCGTGCACTCGCCGCTGCAGCGCGCCATCGAGTCGGCGGCGATCCTGGCTGCGGCCTGCGGGGTCGAGCGGGCGCCGCTCCACGTGGAGGAACGGCTGCGCGAGATCTCGTTCGGCGCATGCGAAGGCATGACCGAAGCGGAGATCGAACGCGCGTTCCCCGGCTTCCTCGCCTCGCATCGCGCCGGCCACGTCGACGGGTTCCCCGACGGCGAGCCGCGCACGGCCTTCGCGGCCCGCGTCGCCGCGGCGATGCACGAACTCGCCGGCGAGCCGTGGAGCGGCGACGTGCTGGTGGTGTCGCATCGTGGTACCGTCCGGCAGGCGTTGCGGGCGCTGCTGCGGGTGCCGGCCGGCGCGCCCGATGCGTTCGGCGTCGAGCTGGCGAGCGTCAGCGTGGTCGCCGCCGACGCCGGTGGCGGTTGGCACCTGGAAGCGTTGGGCCTGCTGCCCTGACGCGGGCCCCGGACGCACCGGGCCGGGGCGGCCGGTGGCCCAGCCGGCGCGCTCTTCCCTCGTGAGCGGCGATGCGCGATCCTGTTCGCCCCCGATGATCCACCCGACGCCGCGCCTGCGTTTCGCTCCGTCCCCGACCGGTCCGCTGCACCTCGGCGGTGCGCGCACGGCGATGTACAACTGGGCCGCGGCGCGTGCGCTCGGCGGCACGTTCCTGCTGCGCATCGAAGACACCGACCAGGCGCGCAGCACCGACGCGTCGCTGCAGATCATCCTGGCCGGCCTGCGCTGGCTCGGCATCGACTGGGACGAGGGCCCGGAGAAGGGCGGCGCGTACGGCCCCTACTTCCAGATGCAGCGGCTGCCGCTCTACCGCGAGACCGCCGACCGGCTGCTGGCTTCGGGCCATGCTTACCTCTGCTACTGCACGCCCGAGGAGATCGAGGTCGGCCGCAAGGAACTCGAGGCGCAGAAGGTCGGCTTCACCGGCTACAACCGCCGTTGCCGCACGCTCACCGACGAGCAGCGCCGCGAGTTCGTGAGCCAGGGCCGGCAGCCGAACGTGCGCTTCCGCATGCCGGACGCGCGCACCATGCAGGTGCACGACCTGATCCTCGGCGACGTCGAGGTCAACACGCGCGACTTCGACGACTGGGTGATGCTGCGGCCCGACGGCGTGCCGCTCTACAACTTCGCCTGCGTCGTCGACGACATCGGCATGCGCATCACGCACGTCGTGCGCGGCAACGAGCACTTCCAGAACGGCATCAAGCAGCGCCTCTTGTTCGAGGCGCTCGGCGCCGAGTGCCCGCAGTACGCGCACATCCCGCTGATCCTGAACAAGGAAGGCAAGAAGCTCAGCAAGCGCGACGCCGACACCAACATGCTGGACTACCGGGACAAGGGGTTCCCGGCCGAGGGCATCTTCAACTACATCGCGCTGCTCGGCTGGAGCTTCTCCGGCGATCGCGACGTGTTCTCGCGCGACGAGATGGTCGCGGCGTTTCGCATCGACGGCATCGGCAAGTCGCCGAGCAAGTTCGACGAGGAGAAGCTGCGCTGGATGTGCGGCGAGTACGTGCGGCGCTGGACGCCGCGCGAACTGCTGCAGCGGGCGCGGCCGTGGCTCGAGGGCGCGGTGCCGGCGGCGGCGTTCGCTTCGCACGGCAGCTGGCTGCAGAACGGCGTCGCCTGCTACCAGGAGCGCATCGCGATCCTGAGCGAACTCGCCGGCAAGCTCGGCTGGCTGTTCGCGATGCCGCCGCTCGACGAGGCGGCGCAGAAGAACCTGGCGAAGGAGCCCGCCGGCAAGCAGTGGCTCTTGGCCTACGCCGAGCATCTCGCCGGCTGCAACCTGCCGCCGAGCTGGCCGGCCGATCGGCAGGGCGTCGACGACGCGGTGGCGCTGCCGACCCGGAAGGACGCCGCCGAGCCGGCGTGTGCGTTCTGGACGCCGGCGGCGATCGAGCGCGACATGCGCGCCTTCGTCGAGCGCCTCGGCATCAAGTTCGGCAGCTTCGTGCACCCGCTGCGGGCCGCGCTGACCGGCACCGACAAGGGCCCGGGCCTGTTCGACGTGCTGTTCCTGCTCGGCAAGACCGCGTGCGTCGAGCGACTGCAGGCGGCGGCGCGGTGAGCGGCGGCGGATGAGCGCACCGCCGCGCGCGGCACGAGCGCGATGGTTGCCAGGCGGTGATCCTGGCGCTGCGCGTCAGTCACTCAGGCGCTGCGCACGACCGAGTGCGGCCTTGCGGGCTGGGTCGCTCTCGGCTTCTCGTGCCCGATCGAGCCAGTCGTGGCGGGTGACGGGCAGCAGGGCCGCGAACGTCAACGAGGCCAGCAGCGCCGTGGTCGCCAACCGCCACGCCCACTGGAGCGCCGAGGGACGGCCTGGCGCGAGCCACAAGAACGTCAGCACGAAGCCCGCGATCAGACCGCCGACGTGGCAGGTGTTGCTGATGAACGGCAGGAAGTAGCCGATCGCCAGGTTCAGGGCGACGTTCGCCATCAGTCGGCGCGGCCCTTCGAAATCGAGGAACGCCAGCAGGTGGCGACCGGAGCGCATGTTCAGGGAGATGGCACAGCCGAGCATGCCGAACAGCGCGCCGGAGCCGCCGACGACGGGGTCGCCCGGTGGGTAGAGAAGGCACGTGCCGAGGCCGCCGCCGAGGGCCGAGATCACGTAAAGCAGCAGGAACCGCACGCTGCCGAGGGTGCGTTCGAGTGCCGGCCCGACGCTCAGCAGCGTCGACAGGTTGAACAGCAGGTGCAGCACGTTGCCGTGCAGGAACGCGTACGAGAGCAAGCGCCACGGCTCACCGGCGGCGACGCGCGATCCGCTGAGCCATCCGTAGTCGGCCAGCCGTTGCCGAAACTCGGTGGGGTCGTCGAACGGTCGGCAGACGACGAACAGCGTCACGTAGGCGATGACGACCACCAGCGTCACCGGGATCTCGTCGAGACGGCGCCACGGATCGCTCACGAGCCACCTCCGCGGCGCCACAGCCGCACCCGCGCCCGGGCGCGGAACAGACCCTCTTCGGCGGTGGTGCGCCGCGTCGGCTTCTGCGCTGCGATCCGCAGGGCCGCCACCGCCGCCTCTCGCTCGCCGGCGCGCAGCAGCGCTTCGGCGAGCCAGACGTGGCTGCGCGCGCCGCCGCCGTGCTGCCGTTCGTGCTGGCGCAGCAGCTCGAGGCCGCGCGGCTCGCCGAGCAGGAACCGGCTGCGGCCCTGCAGCAGCAGCGCGTCGCCGAACGCGTGCCCCGGGT
>CANGSN010000146.1 GCA_947455805.1 Planctomycetota bacterium | reverse complement strand
CTGCCTGCGTGCTGCCGACGCCCGGCTCAGCGTCGCCGACGTGATGCCCGAACGGGTGGCGCAGGCGGTGGCGCTCGGCGCCGAAGCCGTCGCCAGCGATCGCATCCTGCAGCTGCGGTGCGACGTGTTCGCGCCGTGCGCCCTCGGCGGTGTCTTGACCGCAGCCGTCGCCGCCCAGCTGCCGGCGCGCGGGGTCTGCGGCGCCGCGAACAACATCTTCGCCGACGGTTCCCCGGCGGACCGCGAGGCTCCGTTCGTGCTGCACCGCCGCGGCGTGCTGGTCGTCCCCGACTTCGTCGCCAACGCCGGCGCCCTGATCCAGGGCGCCACCTGGCACCTGACCGGCGTCGCCGTCGGGCCCGAGCGCCTCGCGCGCATCGGCATCACCGCCGGCGAACTGCTCGACCGTTCGCGCGCAGCGGACGTGCCGCCTTCCACCCTGGCGCTGCAACTCGCGCGCGAACGGCTGGCGAGGGCGTCGGCATGACGCTGCGTGTGCTCGGCGACTGCGCCGCTCCGGTGTTCCTGGTGCCGTATCGCTCCGCGACCTCCGGGCAGGAGCTGTGGGTGCACCGTCTCTTCGTCGAGGGCCTGCCCGACGAACTCGACGCCCTCTTCGTGACCTCCGACCTGCAGGGCTGGGCCGACGGTCCGTTCGGCAACTGCCTGCTCGGCCACGCGGTCGCCGCCGAACTGCTCGACCACTGCCAGGCCTGCCGCATCGATCCGGCCCGCGTCGGCGTGGTGCTGGCCGGCGACCTGTTCGCGCTCGAGGACCTGACGCGCCGCGGCGGCGTCGGCGACGTGCGCGACGTCTGGCGCGCGTTCTCCCGCCACTTCGGCTTCGTCGCCGGCGTCGCCGGCAACCACGACGCCTTCGGCGACCACGCCGACGAGCTGGCCGCGTTCGCGCAGGAGCCGCGCATCCACCTGCTCGACGACGGCACCGAAGGGCTGGCGATCGCCGCCGACTGCCACGGCCTGCGCCTCGCCGGCGTCTCCGGCATCGTCGGCAACCCGCACCGGCCGTGGCGCAAGACCCAGGAACGCATGCAGCAGGCGGTCGCGCGCGCGCTGCAGTTCGAGGCCGACGTGCTGGTGCTGCACCAGAACCCGGCGCTGCCCGACGTCAAGCGCTCGGACCACGCGTGGCTGACGGACCTGCTGCGCGATCGGGCGCGCGGGCTCGTGGTGTTCGGGCACTCGTGGTGCCACCGGCCGCTGGTGGAGCTCGGTGCGTGCCAGATGCTGGCGAGCGAAGGGCGCGCGTTCTGGCTCGAGCGCGGGCACTGAGGTCGCGGCTCGGGCTCGTGCACGAAGGGGCCGGCCAAACGATCGGCATCAGGCCAGCGCATCGCGCAGGATGGCCGCCAGCTTGGTCCGGGCGCCTTGCAGTCGATCCCGCCCGGCCTCGCACTTCATCACTTTCTCGTCGATGGCGGGGCGACGGACGGCGGTCGTGAGAAAAGTCGGACGCCCGCATAGCTCTTCAAGCCTGCCTCCTCCTGACCATCGAAGGCCGTGGATATCACCCGTGGGTGCTGGGCTCAGGAGCGTGATCGGAAGGCGAGGTGTGAAAGCGAACCCATGCTACCGGTGGTCGCGGCACCAGCCAGCTCGCTGTGGCGGGTCCCGTCTCGACTATGGGTCGCGGCGAGGCACGCCGTTCTGCAACCAGATCCGGCCTTCGACGGGGGCGAGCATCGACGGGATCTCCTGCTTGCTCATGGTGCGGACCACGGCGAGGGCCCGGACCTCGGTCGTCGGGAAGCGAGCTGCCACGACTCTGGCACACGCGAGCAGGGTCGCCCCACGCGTCACCACATCGTCCACGATCGTGATGTGCGCCGGGGGTGGCACCAGGACATCGACGCAGCGGAGTGTCGCTTCGTGCTGGTCGGGCCCTGGTCGCTCGATCTCTCTGCGGGTGAGGGAGCTCTTCCTGACGACGGTGTGGCGTTCGAGCCAGTTCTCGACACCGGCGCAGAGTCGGCGCGATGCGAGAACATCGCAGATGCGCCGCGCTGGCCACGCAGCGTCCTTCGTTCGGAAAGGGGCGCTCCTCGGTGCTGGGACCAGAACGACATCGTCGCCGAGGAAGTGCCGGAACTTGCCTGCCTCGATCGCCTCTTCGAAGCGGAGACCGATGCGCTCCATGTAATCTGGCACGCAGTTCTTGATGTCTGCCACCGCCTTCGCGGACCGGCGTGAGATTTCCTCTTCGCCGTCCGGGCTGTAGACGAGAAGGGCCGCGAAGCGCAGTTCAGAAGGGGATCGGGCTGACGGTCCCACGTGGACCTCGAGGGAGCATCTCGATCAAGGTGGCGAGTGACTCGTCCGTGAGCACCTCGGCCCCGTAGTGCGCGAACTCACGAGGAAACTCCAGCGCTGCATCGTCGAACAGCGACTTGGCCAAGAACAGCGGGCGTCCGAGCCGAATGGCCTCCCATCCCTGGTGCAGGGAGCCGCTGCCATCCTTGGCCTCGATGATGACGGTGGCGTCGGACAGGAGCGCCATCGTGCGGTTGCGTATCGGGAACGTGTGCTTGCCGACCTTGGTGCCGGTCGGGAACTGCGACACGGCGAGGTGATCCCGCATGATCTCGGCTTGCAGGGACCGATTCTTCGCAGGGAAGCACTGGTCAAGCGGCGTGCCCAGCACTGCGATCGTTCGCCCGCCGGCCTTCATTGCGGCGACGTGAGCGGCCGTATCGATGCCTTCGGCCAGCCCGCTCATGACGATCACCCCGTGCTTTACCAGCAGACGCGCCAACTTGTCTGCACGCGCGAGGCCTGCCGGACTTGCTTCACGGGAACCGACGACCGAGACCGCCGGGCCGGAGCGGAGCAGGCCGCGATCGCCAGCGACGAACAGGTCCTTCGGTGCGTGCTTCTGCTCCGACTCGCTCAGTGGGCGCAGCAATTCCTCGGGCGTCCAGCTGGGGAAGTCCATGGTGGCTGATCCGAGGTTACTCGGGAGAGTTGGGCCGGCAAGCGGATCGTGCCGCTGTGGAGTGACTGGCCGGCCGCGTGGCGTAGTCACGCCTCGCCAACCGCGCTCGCCAACTTCGCCATCGCCTTCCGCATGGCGTCGCGCAGCCGTTCTGCCTCGGGGTTGGCCTGCGCCTGCAACTTGCCGACGACCTGCTTGATGAGAGCCTCGGCGTCGACGGCGGGTTCTGGTGCGCGTTCGCGCCAGGTCGGGCCGGATGCCCAGCGGTGGGCGCTGGTGCCCCGGTTGGTGTCGCCGTCTCCCGCACGTTGCGCCGAGCCAGCCGACCGCGCAGGATCCGCCCATGACCGACTTCCCGCCGCCGGTGCACCGCGTGCGCGTTCGCTACTGCGAGACCGACCGCATGGCGGTCGCCCATCACGGCAGCTACGTCGCCTGGTTCGAGGAGGCCCGCACCGAGTGGCTGCGGCAGCGTGGCAAGACCTACCGGCAGATCGAGGACGAAGGCGACCTGCTGCAGGTGGTCGAGTTCGTCTGCCGCTACCACAAGCCGGTCGACTACGACGAGATCGTGGCGATCGCGATCCGCATCGCCGAGCCGGGCAAGGTGGCGATCGTGCTGGAGTACGAGTGCCGGCGGGAGTCCGACGGCCAGGTGTGCGCCACCGGGCGGACCAAGCTGGCCTGCGTCGGGCGGGACGGCAAGTTGCGGCGGCTGCCGGCGGTGCTGCACGGGGCCGAGTGCTGAAATCCCGGGGACGCCCGGCCGGCCCGCGAACGTAGAGCCGGCGCGGCTCCGGGCTTTGGGGAACGTTCTCCAGGCGGCGTGGCTGCTGCCCTTGCCAAGGGCGTTTGCGCGGTGCGTTGCCGAACTCGCAGCCGCGCACGTCTTCGCGTAACCTGCGCTGCGGCGCGCAATCCTCTCCCGCCGCCGGCGTAGCCCTCGCCCGACCGATGCCCCTCACCCCCGAAGTCGCTTTCGAACAGCACCGCGAGCGACTGCTGTCGGTCATCTACCTGCGCATGGGGCCCAACCTCCGGGTGCGCATGGATCCCGAGGACGTGCTGCAGGAGGTCGCCATCGAGGCGGTCAACTCCTGGCACACCCTGTCGGACGAACAGAATGCCGGGGCCTGGCTGGTGACCCTGGCCCGCCGCAAGGTCGCCCGCATCCTGCGCGACCAGATCGGCGTCGCCGCCCGCGATCCCCGGCGCGAACGGACCCTCAAGACCGAACTGCCGCTGGCCGACCGCCGGTCGGGGCCGGTGACCCACGCCGACAGGAAGGACCGGTTGGAACTGCTCGAGCAGGCCATCCAGCGCCTGTCGGAAGACCACCGCGACGTCATCCTGCTGATGAAGATCGACGGCCTGTCGGCGAAGGAGGTCGCCGAACAGATGGGGCGCACGGAGAATGCGGTGCACCTGCTGTTGAGCCGGGCGCTGAAGCGCCTGGCCGAAGAGCTGAAGCTGTGAAGGAGCCGTCGGAACCTGCGCGCGACCCGTTGCCGCCGAAGACTGGGTCCGCGCCGCGCGGCGATGGTGGCGATCCGCCGCCGGACGCCATCGACCTGCGCATGGCCGACGTGCTGCGCGACAGCAGCACCTCGAACACCGAACTGCGCCAGCAGCTGCACGGCGACGACTCGAGCGAAGCGAGCGACATGCTGGCGCGCCTCGACGCGCTCGACTTCGTCAACCAGGTCGTCGGCAGCCCGGCCGACGTGCCGAGCCAGATCGGCAACTACAAGGTGAAGGGCGTGCTCGGCCGCGGCGGCATGGGCACCGTCTACCTGGCGTGGCAGCCGGAGCTCGAACGCGAGGTGGCGTTGAAGGTGTTGTCGCCGACGTATTCGTCGGACCTCACGATGCGCAAGCGCTTCCGCGCCGAGGCGCGCGCGACGGCGGCGTTGCACCACCGGCACATCGTGCCGATCTACGACTACGGCGAAGCGCGCGGCGTGCTGTTCTTCGCGATGGAGCGCGTCGACGGCATGAGCCTCGACAAGCACATCATCGCCGCGCGCCGCGGCGAGAAGAAACCGCTGGAGCCGCTCGACGCCGCGCGCCGCTTCGCCGGTGTCGCCGACGCGCTCGGCCTCGCGCATCGCCGCCGCCTGCTGCACCGCGACGTCAAGCCGGGCAACATCCTGGTCGCCGCCGACGGCACGTTCGCACTGACCGACTTCGGCCTGGCGAAGGCACTCGACCACGCGTCGATGCGGCTGACGTCGAAGGGCGGCGGCTTCCTCGGCACGCTGCACTACAGCTCGCCCGAGCAGGCGATGGGCGACGAGCTGACGCCCGCCAGCGACCTCTACTCGCTCGGCGTGACGATCTTCGAGGCCATCGCGGGCGAACTGCCGATCGCCGGCAAGACCACCGAGGCGCTGCTGCAGTCGATCCTGCACGGCACGCCGCGGCGGCTGCGCGAGTGCGTGCCGAACCCGCCGCGCGACCTCGAGGTCGTGCTCGAGAAGCTGCTGAGCCGCGAGCCGCGCGACCGCTACCAGGACGGCGAAGAACTCGCGCGCGACCTGCAGCGCATCGCCGACGGCGAGCCGGTGCACATCCGTCGTCTGCCGTGGCACGTGCGGCTGTGGCGCCGCGCGCGCAAGAACCCGGTGCTGTCCGGCGCCGTGCTCGCGGTCTGCGTGCTGACGCTGTTGACCATCGTGCTGCTGACCGTGTGGCGGAGGGAGCGCGGCCAGACGTTCGCGTTGCGCCATCAGGGCCACCTCGTTGCGATCGCCGCCGACATCGCCGCCGAGCGTGGTTCGCCGCTGGGGCCGCCCGGGGCGCTGGCGATGCTGACCGGCCACGACCTCGGCAGTGCGCCGCCGAGCGAAGCCGTGCTGCGCGCCCTGCAGCGGGCGACGAACGAGTTCCCCGACGATCCACTGGTCGAGCAGATGCGCGTCGCCTACGCCGGGGATCCGCAGCCGACCGCGACCGAGCTGCTGCGCAGCGGGCGAGCGTTCGAAGCGCTGCAGCTCTACGACCAGGCGATCGCCGAGGCGCAGAAGGAACGCACCGGCGGCAGCATCGCCGTCGACCTGCGCCTCTACCGGCTGTTCCTCGGCCGCAGCCTCGCCAACCTCGCGTCGGCGGTGGCGCGACCGACCGACGCGCGCAGCGACCTCGCACTGGTCTCGTACCTGCGACCCGGCGCGGTGTTCCCGAAGGTGCTGATCGACGTGCTCGAGGTCGTGCGCAGCGACGACGTCGAATCCGCGGTCGGCACGTTCGAGAAGGAACTGCGCAACGCCGACCCCGAGCGCCGCCGCGTCACCGGCCTGCTGACGTGGACCGCGGCCGGCCTGCTGCCGTCGCTGCAGGCGAACATGCTGACGTTCCCGCTGTCCTACCCGGCGCGGCGGGCGCTGCACGGGCTGGCCCTGTCGCTGCTCGGCGAACCGCTGGTCGGTGGCGTCGGCGGCGGCGCGCCGACCGGGCTGTCGGCGCAGTTCGCGGCGGCGTGTCGCGAGGCGCTGTCGCGCTCGAACGATCCGGCGGCGTTGCTCGACATCGTGCAGCGCACCGAGAAGTCGATCGAGCTGTCGGTGCATCCGACCTCGCCGCTGCAAGGCTGGCGCGCCGTGCTGCAGCTGCTGCGGCAGCGCGATCGCCGCGGCGGTGGCCTGCTCGACCGCGACGGCCGCACGCTGGCACCGCTGCTGCAACTGGCCGCGTGGGAGGACCTGCTCGACCTGCAGCCGCCGGGTGCCTTGGTCGCGCAGTGGCTGCCGCGCTTCGAGGAGCTGCGGCGCAACCATCCGAGCCTGCCCGGCATCACCCGCGCCGCAGCACAGCTGCACTTCCTCGCCGGCGAGGCCGACGCGCCGGCTCTGACCGACGCGTGGTTCGCCGACGCCGACAGCGATCCCGAGGCGCTGCTGTGGCGCATGCGGGTGCGGTTGCGCAACGGCGCGCTCGCCGACGCCAGCGACGATGCGGTCGCCGCGGTGCAGGAGTCGGTGGCGCCGGAGCAGGCGTTGCGCGACGTCGTGCAGGTGTGGCAGGAAGGCACCGGCAGCCTGGAGAGCGGGTTCGCCGAGGCGGCGCGGGTCATGCAACGCAAGTTCCGCGACCTGCTCGAGCGCAGCGCCGCAGTCGGAGGGCCACGATGACGTCCCAGACTTCGCGTCGACCGGCGCGTCGCGGCGCCTGGCTCGTCGGCAGCCTGGTGCTGCTGGCGCTGGTCGCGGCGGTCACGATGATGCTGCTGCGCGCTCGCCGGCCGTGGGTGCGCACCGAACCGTCGGTGCCGGCGG
>CANGSN010000145.1 GCA_947455805.1 Planctomycetota bacterium | reverse complement strand
GCCCGAGCGCGCGCGCCCTGTCGAACAGCGTCACTGAGTCGGGCCTCGAGGTCGTCGGCGTGGTGCCGTTCACCGGCGAAGACGCGACGCAGATGGCACCGCTGCCGACCATCGGTGCGGTCGCCGAGCTGCCGACCCTGCTGCGCGAACTCGACGTCGAGGTGGCCCTCGTCAGCCCGTCCGACAGTGCAGTGACCGGCGAGCTGCACCGCGTCTTCCAGACCTGCGACGAACTCGAACTAGCCGTGCAGTACTTCCCGTCGTTCCTCGACGTCGACCACCGCCGCATCGGCATGACCTGGAACGCGGCGCGACCGGGCCTGAGCCTGCAGACGATCCACGCACCGTCGTTGAGCCAGCTGCTGAAGCGGGCCATCGACATCGTCGGTTCGGCCGCCGGCATCCTGCTGCTGCTGCCGGTGTTCGTCGCCTGCGCGATCGGCGTCAAGCTGAGCAGCCCGGGCCCGGTGTTCTTCCGCCAACAGCGCGTCGGCAAGTCCGGGCGCACGTTCGGCTGCCTGAAGTTCCGCACGATGCGCGTCGGTGCCCAGGCCCAGCAGGAGCTGCTGCGCAGCAACAGCCTGCAGGACGGCCCGGCGTTCAAGATGGCGAAGGACCCGCGCATCACCGGCATCGGCCGCATTCTGCGCAAGTTCAGCCTCGACGAGCTGCCGCAGCTGCTGAACGTGCTGATCGGCGACATGAGCATCGTCGGTCCGCGGCCGCCGATCCCCACCGAGGTCGAGAAGTACACGTGGTGGCAGCGCCGCCGCATCTCGGTCAAGCCGGGCCTGACCTGCGTCTGGCAGGTCTACGGCCGCAACCGCGTGTCGTTCAAGCGCTGGGTCGAGATGGACCTCTACTACATCGACAACTGGTCGCTGTGGCTCGACCTGAAGCTGATCGCGCACACGGTGCGCGTCGTGCTGCGCGGCACCGGCATGTGAACCGCGCGGCGGCGCCGACGCCGCCGACCGTCACGCCCGCCGGCAGAGCGCCTCGATCTCGCGGATCGTCTTCGGCACCGCCGCCGTCAGCACCTGCGGGCCCTTCGCCGTGATCAACACGTCGTCCTCGATGCGGATGCCGATGCCGCGCAGCTCGCTCGGCACCCGGCGATCGCGCGGGCCGAGGTAGAGGCCCGGCTCGACGGTCAGCACCGCACCGACCGGCAGCGGCGCCGGCCGGTCCTGCGCGTCGAGGTAGGCGCCGACGTCGTGCACGTCGCGGCCGAGCCAGTGGCTGGTGCCGTGCATGTAGAACGGCTTGTAGGCCTCCTTCTTCAGCAGCCGCGGCAGCCGCCCGCGCAGCACGCCGAGTTCGACCAGGCCGCGGGTCAGCGAACGCACGCAGGTGCGATGGGCCGCGTCCCAGCGGGCCCCGGCGCGGCAGGCGCGGATGCCGGCGATCTGCGCACGCAGTACGACGCGGTAGACCGCGGCCTGCGCCGGCGTGAACGTTCCCGACACCGGGAAGGTGCGCGTGATGTCGGCGGTGTGGCCGCCGCACTCGGCGCCGGCGTCGATCAGCAGCAGGTCGCCGGCGCGCAGCCGACGGTCGTTGTCGTGGTAGTGCAGCACGCAGGCGTTGCTGCCGCTGGCGACGATCGACGGGTAGCCGTTGCGCGGACTGCCGTGGCGGCGGAACTCCGCCTCGAGCACGGCCTGTACCTCGAACTCGAACAGGCCCGGCCGCGCCGCCTGCATCGCGGCCCGATGCCCGGCCGCCGAGATCGCACCGGCCCGCTGCATCGCGGCCTGCTCGTGCGCGTCCTTGACCAGCCTCTGCGCGGCGATCGCCGGCACCGGATCGATCAGGTCCGGATGCGCCGCCGGCTGCCGGCGGCGATGCTTCTTCGCCAGCTGCGCGAACAGGTCGAGCAGGCGCCGGTCGAACGTCGCGTCGACGCCGAGGCGATGGAACAGTCGTGCGCGGCCCTCCAGCAGCTTCGGCAGCCGCTGCCACAGCTGCCCCACCGGGAACGCCGCGTCGACGCCGAACGTGCGCACGGCTCCCTTCGCACCGAAGCGCTTGCCATCCCAGATCTCGCGCGCCGGGTCGCGCGGCCGCACGAACAGCACGGCGCGATGGCCGCGTTCGCGTTCGCGCCACGCCACCAACACGGCGTCGGGTTCGGGGAACCCGGTCAGGTAGTGCAGGTCGGAGCCCGGGCGATACTCGTGCAGCACGTCGCCGTTGCGGTGCAACTCGGGCGCCGTGGGCAGCAGCAGCACGCCGTCGCCGAGCCGATCGAGCAGCTGCTGGCGGCGGCGGCGGTGGACGAGAGGGTTCGGGTCGGCGTCGCGACTCACGTCGGGAGTGTGCCGCGTTGGCGGCGCCGGATCACGACTTCTGCGACATGCCGTCGACGAGGGACGCCTGCACGCCGGTGCCGCCGCCCTTCTTCGTCACCATCAGGAACTCGACCGAGAAGTCCTCGCCGCCGATGGAGAACGGCACGTGGAAGCACAGGTCGTTGGTGACCGTGCGGCGCTGCAGGTCGTCGCCGATGTAGACGCTCGGCACCGAGATGTCGAACAGCGGCGCCTTCTGGAACAGCTCCGTCTTGATGTTGCCGCCGACCATGTTGGTCAGCTCACCGATGGCGTCGACCAGGTCGCTGTCGGCGAGGCCTTCCGGCGAGTCCATCATCAACATCGCGGCGACCGCGCGGCGGGCCAGCGACTTCGGCAGGAACAGCGAGATGGCGCCGGTCAGGAAGCCGGCGACGCCGATGCTGCCGATGACCTCGGCGCGGCGGATCTGCGCCTTCTCGACGGTCACGTCGCCGGCGATGACGCGCAGGTTCATCATCGTGCGGAACACGTCGCAGGTGGCCTTGACGATGCAACGGCCGAGATCCTGGTCGAGCGACGCCGACGGCTGTGTCGCCTTGTATTCCTCGATCAGCTTCTCGATCGACTCCAGCAGCTTGCCAGTGCCGCTCGCCTTGCACAGGACCGTGCTCGCACCCGCTTCCTTGCAGCGCTTCGCCGTGTCTTCGTCTTCCATCGCCGTGAAGACGACGATCGGCAGGGCTTTCTGGTTGCGCTTGCTGCGGAAGGTCTTGATGACCTCGAGGCCGTCCTTGTCGCGCAGCACGTAGTCCGTCAGGATCAGGTCGATCTCGGTGCGGATGAAGGCCTCGTAGGCGTCCATCACACCGGTCACCGCGATCACGCGATAGCCAGCTTTCTGGAAGTGGCTGGAGAGGACCTTGGTGAGCGTCGTGGAATCGTTGACGAGCAGGATGGTGTCCAAGTGTTCCTCGCTCCCACGCTCATCGACGGACACACCAACGCAGCTTGACCCCGTCTGCGACGAGACCGGCCGCCGCGATCAGTTGAACGGCACCTCGACGAAGACGTCGGGCTGGTTCCAACTGAGCGGCACGTCGACGTAGACCGTCACGAACCCGGCCCCCGAGATCTCGAGGGTGACGACCGCCTCGTCCTGGGCCAGATCCGACGACAGCATCGCGCGATCGTTGCCGTCCTCGACGAACCCGACCTCGACGAACGCGAGCTGGTACTCGTCGAGGAACACCCGCCCGGTGGCGTCCGTCAGGTAGATGTCGAAGAAGGGGCTCGGGTAGATCACCCCGGACCACTCCTGGAAGGACTCGACCACCCGCACCGAGACGTCCTGCCAGACGAAGTTGGTGACCGGGTCGTAGACCTCGACGAGGATCGACACCGGGCGCGGGGGCGGCGGCGGGACCTGGACGGGGGCGCGGCGACCACCACCGCCACCGCAGGCGGACAGCAGGGTGAAGAGGCAGGACGAGACGACCAGGGCAGTGCGGTTCATCGGCGCTCCGGGGGCGTCGCCCCCGCTTGCAGAGGCGCCGCATAGGGCAACCGACGTGCCGAGGGAACGGCGCGCCGGGCTCGATCGGACAAGAATGCCACCAGCGGCGGAAAGCGCTTCCGCGTGCCGCGGCTTGTTCCTACCTTGCCGGCCTCGAGAGGCTGCACCTTCGTCGCACCGCACCGCATGGGCTCCGTGACACCGCTGTTTCCCGCACCGGCGCGCCGTTTCGCCCCGCAGGATCTCGATGCCGGCGATCTGCGCCAGCTCGAACCCCTGTTCGACGCCCTGCGCGCGCGCCCGCTCGACACCCTCGACCAGCTGCGCGCCTGGCTGTGCGACGAGAGCGAGCTGCTGTCCTGCATCGAGGGCGAGAAGGCGCGCCGCTACGTGCAGAAGACCCGCCGGACCGACGATGCCACCGCCCGCGACGCCTACCTGGCGATGGAGCAGCAGGTCATGCCGCGGGTGAAGGTGTTGGCCGATGCGCTCGACAAGCAGTTCCTGGCGAGCCCGGCCGTGCGCACCGGCGCCAGCGGCGACGAGCTGGCGATCGTCGTGCGGCGGCGACGTACGCAGAGCGAACTGTTCCGTCCGCAGAACACCGAGCTGCAGCGCCAGGAGGCCGAGCTGCAGACGCAACAGCAGGCGGTGATGGGCGCCATGACCGTCGACTTCGACGGCCGCTCGCTGACGCCGCAGCAGATCGCGCCCTACTTCGAGCAGCAGGACCGCAGCGTGCGCGAAGGTGCCTGGCGGGCGTTGACCGCCGCGCGCCAGGGCCGCTGGGCCGAACAGGAACGGATCTACGACCGCCTGATCGCGCTGCGCACGGAGATCGCGCGCAACGCCGGCTTCCACACCTACACGCCCTACCGGTTCCTCGAGCTCGGCCGCTACGACTACGACGCCACCACCTGCCAGCAGCTGCGCGACGCGATCGCCGCCTGCGTGGTGCCGGCCGTGCGCGAACTCGACCGCCAGCGCGGCACGCGGCTCGGCCAGTCGAGCCTGCGCCCGTGGGACCTCGAAGTCGACCCCGACGGCGCGCCGCCGCTGCGCCCGTTCCGCGACGAGCCGCAGCTGATCGCGTTGTGCCGGCGCCTGCTCGCCGCCGTCGATCCCGAGTTCGCGACCTGGCTCGACGAACTGCACCGCCGCGGCCTGCTCGACCTGATGAGCCGCAAGGGCAAGGCGCCGGGCGGCTACCAGTACCAGTACGAAGACGACCGCGTGCCGTTCATCTTCGCCAACGGCGTCGGCGTGCACGGCGACGTGCAGACGCTGCTGCACGAGTCCGGCCACGCCTTCCACTCGCTGCTGTGCCGCGACCTCGACCTGCAGTCGCTGCGCGACTACCCGATCGAGATCGCCGAGACCGCCAGCATGTCGATGGAGCTGATGGGCCTCGAGCACCTGGCGCTCGTCTACGCGCCGGCCGACGCCCAGCGCGTACGGCGACGGCACCTGCAGAAGGTGCTGCGCACGCTGACGTGGATCGCCTCGATCGACGCGTTCCAGCACTGGGTCTACGCGCAGCCGGTGCACACGCACGACCAGCGACGCACGGCCTGGCTCGACATCTGGCGGCGCTTCGGCGACGGCACCGACTGGCAGGGCATCGAAGCCGCGCGGGCGATGCTGTGGATCCGCCAGGACCACCTGTTCTCGCACCCGTTCTACTACATCGAGTACGGCATCGCGCAGCTGGCGGCGCTGCAGCAGTGGCAGCGCTACCGCCGCGATCCGGCGCAGGCGCTGAAGCACTACCGGCAGGCGCTGGCGCTCGGCGGCAGCAAGCCGCTGCCCGAGCTGTTCGCGGCGATGGACGTGCGCTTCGACCTGTCGGCGACGATGCTGCAGAGCCTGGTCGACGACGTGATGCGCGCGATCGCCATCACCTAGCCGACCCAGCTCCGCCCGCCGGTCCTCACGCCCCCTGGCCGCGATACCAGGCCAGCAGTTCCTCGATCACGGTCATCGCCTTGCCGTGGAAGTGGTTGTTGGCGATCACCACCGTGCGCACCGCATCCTGCGCGATGCGGTCGATGCGCTGTTCGAGCTGCCGCACTTCGTCGGGTCCGTAGCGCCAGTCGTAGACCTCGTCGCGCGAAGCGCCCTTGCGGAACCACGCGCGGTTGCGGCCGTGCAGCCGGAAGTAGGCGAGCCCGCCCGGCGCACGCACGCCGGTGACGTCGCGCGAGAAGCCACCGACCATGCCGGGATAGTCGAGTTCGAGCGCGCCGAGCTGCAGCTCGGCCAACGCCGCCAGCGCCGCGGCGGCGTTCCACGACGCGTGGCGCACCTCGACGCACAGCGGCGCCGTGCCGCCGAAGGCCTGCGCGAGGCGCGCCAGCAGTTCGAGGGCCGCGGGGCCGAACGCCAGGGAATGGTCGAACTGCGCCAGCAGCGCCAGCAAGCGCCCCGACTCGGCCAGCGGTGCGAAGCCTTCGCGAACCTGCGCCACCAGTGTGTCGTCGAAGCGCCGTTCGTGCGTGAACGCCTGCGGCAGCTTCGCCGTGAAGCGCGTGCCGAGGTCGACGGTGCGCTCGGCCCACGAGCGGCAGTTCTTCGCCGACGGCAGCCCGTAGAACGTGCTGTTGATCTCGATCACAGAGACACGCTGGGCGACCGCGCGCAGCGTGTCCTTGCAGTTGCGAGGGTAGACGACGTCCTTCCAGTCGTCGTAGGTCCAGCCGGCGACGCCGAACAAGACCTCGCGGGGCCGCCCGTCAGCCACGGGGCTTGCGGCGGTGCGCGTCGTTCTCCGCCATGCGCTCGGCGACCTTCTTCTCGAAGCCGCGATCGCCCGGGGTGAAGAACGTGGCACCCTTCAGCTCCGGCGGCAGGCACTCGAACGCCGCGACGCCGGCCGCGGTGTCGTGCGCGTAGACGTAGCCCACGCCGTGGCCGAGATCCTTCTGCAGCCCGGTCGCGGCGTTGCGCAGGTGCAGTGGCACCGGATGCTGCGGCCCCTTCTGCGCCGCTTCGCTGGCTGCCGTGATCGCCCGCATCACCGCGTTGCTCTTCGGCGCCGCGGCGAGGTAGACGACCGCTTCGGTCAGCGGCAGGCGGCCTTCCGGCAGCCCGAGGAACTGCAGCGCCTGCTGGGCGGCGACCGCGACCTGCAGCGCCATCGGATCGGCGAGGCCGACGTCCTCGGCCGCCATCGCCACCAGCCGCCGCGCCGCGTGCACCGGATCGGCGCCGGCCTCGAGCGCGCGCGCGAGCCAGTAGACCGCCGCCTGCACGTCGGAGTTGCGCAGGCTCTTGTGCAGCGCCGACAGCAGGTCGTAGTGCAGGTCACCGTCGCGATCGTGCTGCAGCGCACGATGCTGGAACGCTTCCGTCACCATCGCCGCGGTGATCGTGTCGCCGTCGACGCAGGTCGCCGCACACGCCTCGACGCAGCCGAGCGCCCGCCGCGCGTCGCCGCCGGCCAGCAGCACCAGCCGTTCGACCGCGTCGTCGTCGATGCGCAGGCGCCGCACGCCGAGCCCGCGTTCCTCGTC
>CANGSN010000144.1 GCA_947455805.1 Planctomycetota bacterium | reverse complement strand
CGCGCGCTGGCCCGCGGCGAAATGCCGACCGGGGCGAACGTCGACGCGCTGCTGCTCGGCGGCGTCGACCACGGCAGCAAGCTGCGGCCGCACGACGCCTTCGCCGGCGAAGGCGCGTTCCTCGCCCATGCGCACGCGCTGCGCGTCGGGCGGCTCGCGCCGAATCCGTTCTACGCGCACCTGTTCGCCGCTTACGAGCTGGCGCAGGTGCAGCCGGAGCTCGGCCTGCCGGACCTCGAGCTGCAGCTCGGCCACTGGACGCCGTGGGCCGATCCGCTCGAAGAACGGCCGGTGGCGTTCGGGCTGACGCCGTACGGCACGCACCAGCGCTTCCGCGTCAACATCGCCGAGCACCTGCAGCGCGCCCCGCTGCCGATCGCGAACGGCTACGCGGAGCTGCGCCTGCGCGGCGACGCGGCGGCGCTGCAGGCGGTGCGGAGACGGCTGCTGGCGTGCAGCGAAGTGCCGGCGATCGCGCGCGACGACGCGAGCCTGCGCGAGCTTTCGGTGCTGCTCGACAGCTACGACCGGCTGTTCGTCACCACCGAGTGACGCATGGACCCGACTGCCCAGCTGGCGGTCCGATCAGTGCAGGAAGTTGAGATGGGAGGACCCCGATCCAGCTACAGAAACGGAGCGCCGGACCGAAGTTCCCCCCAGATCTGCCTTGGCCGAGTAGTCGCCAGAAACCACCGAGCGGAAACGCATTGTCCGATTCACGGTCAAACTTAGGGCACCGAAGGGCCCTTCGAGGAGCACCTGGGTAGAGACGTCAGGAACCGTGACCAGGAGATCGGCCCCGACCGGCATCGATGAGCGGATCCTGCTACCCACCGGCGCAATAGCTACGTCGACCACAGGAGCATCACGCCACTCCCGTAGGCAATCCTTGGCAAGCCACTGGAGCCTGAGGGGTCGCGAGTCCGCCCGTATCAGGTACCCCTGCGGATGGGCGCGCGAAACGCTGACTCGGATCGGCTGCCCCGCGTCGGCATAGGCACGCACGCTCACGCCTTCCTCGCAGAGGCTTCCGTCTGCCCATTCTGGATCGAGAATGACGCACCACCCAACGGGGTCGGTTGCAGGTGACAACTCAATCCACGAAGTCGCCCCTATTGGCACCGAGACAGGCGCAGCAGCTGCCATCCAGTCGCCTGCACGAGCAACGGCCTGGCAAGTCAGCGATCCTGACCAGGTCGTCGGCGGAACAAACCGCAGGAATCCGAGGCCACCCTCCATGGACGTGGCGAACGAGCGCGAATCACCAGAACCGTCGCGGACGGAAACGAGAAGGTCTTTCATTCCGCTTGGGGGGGCTCCCACACCATCGCCGACGGCCTGAACTCGGAACTGCAGAGTCGTGGCCGTATCGACCACGATTCTCAAGTCATGCTGTCCGGGCCTCACCAGCAGGAAAGGCGGAGAAGCCAGCCATTTCGCATCGTCGACCGCGAGGACGCATTGCCACAAGGGGTCTAGGCCTCGAAACTCAAAGACTCCATCCTCGTCCGTCGGCACGGATACATCGGAAATGTGCGAATCGGGAACCAGGGCAACTCGGCCACTCTGCGGCCAGACAGATCCCGAAAGGAACTCTGCCGTGGGCCACCGCCCTCTGGGATTGGCCACCAAACGAACGGTTGTGCCAGCGAGCGGCCTGTCACCAGCGAGCACGACCCCAGACAACCCCAAGCCTGAATCCATGGTGACATCGAGCCTTCTCGTATCACCCGAGACCGCAGCCTCGCGGAACCAAGGCAGGAAACCCGGCGCAGAGATCAGGACCGAGCAGGCTTCGCTCGGAACACTCACAACACCCAAGATCCCATCAGCATCTGTAGCCCCGGAGAAAATGCACTCGCGGCCCCCCGCCGACAGACGAGAGATGCTCACTTTCGCCCCAGGAATGCTCGATCCACCCTGCCGACAGACGGAAATGGTCAGACCGCTGTCGAGAGCCGAGCTGTCCGGCGCGTGCATGCCTGTTCGGTCAAGATCTGCGCTGACCGAAGGCCTACTGTTGTGCGCCAATGAACCGTCAGCAGGCGCCGGCAGTCCACTCGCTGGGTCCGATACAGGGAGGACACCAACGAGCGGAAAGATCGCAGCGACCCACGCGACGACCGCAATGCTGATCGCACAGCCGATAACCCGGCGCAGGCCCACTCTTGTCACGGGTAGGTGACTGCCCAGGTGCCGACTGCGGCAACGGTCCCAGCAGTGACAGTGACTCGCTTCACGTCACCGTGGAAGCTCCGCGTCCCGCCGGGGGGGAACCTCGACAGTGATCGTGCTCTCCTTGAACCCACCTCTTCCATCTGGCTCGAAGAACACGACGTTCATCGTGACCGACTCCGCCTTGGAGCCCGGGATCCAGTTGTTGGTGATCTGGACGTGCTCGTGAGTGCCGCCAGCGGAGCCAGAGTGCAAGGACGAAGTCGACGTTTGAGCCGCAGCGGACCATCCTCCCGAGGACTGGGCTGCGACGCCTGCGCTCAGGAGCAGGGGAAACAACACACGAGACACAAGGCGAGGATACATGGGACTCCTAGTACTGATGTTCGGGCCCATTCTCCGGCGGGCCCGCCTCCATCCACTACCTACATCTTCGATGTCACATACCAGATATCGTCGCCGATTGCAAGCAGGATGGTTGCCTCCCCACACGGAAGGTCCACGCCGATCGCAACCCACTGTCGGCAGTTCACAAGGCCGACGGCTCGAACCATCAGCACCGCCTCAAATGGTGCAATCGACGAGGGCGAGTCGTCGCGAAGCCTGCAGAGCTCACTCACCCGTCGCCGAGCCCGCGGCCAGAGCGCAGCGCCTCGAGCTTCTTCGCCAGCTTCGGCAGCGCCCTCTGGAAGCGCATGCGCGCCGCGTCCTCGCTGAGCCCCATGCGCGCGCCGACGGCGGCGAACTCGAGTTCCTGCCACTGCCGCAGCAGCAGCACCTGGCGGTCCTCCGGCTCGAGCAGTTCGAGCGCCAGCCGCACCCAGCCCTCCTCCTCGCGGCGCTCGGCGACAGCACCCGGCTGCGTCACTGGCCGCTGGCCGGCGGCGAGGTCGAGCACCGAGTCGGTCGGCACCGGCCGTTCGCGCAGCGGCGAACGGCGCGCCGCGGCGTGGTGGTCGTGCGCATCGCGCAGGTGGTTCTCGACGATGCGCGCGACCAGCGCGCGGAACTGCCGGCGATCGTCGGTCAGGAAGCGCGGTGTGTACTGCAGCACGTCGAGCACGGCGTCCTGCACGTAGTCCATCGTCTCGCCGCGCGCGCGCAGCAGCGGGCCGAGGCGCGCACGCACGTGGCCGCGGATCCACTCGAGGTCGCGCGCGACCAGCGCCTCGATCGCCTGGCGATCGCCGGCGTGCCAGCGCTGCAGCAGGAAGCGCGTGTCGTCGGATGGATCCATCGCCGGCCTGGCTCAGGCCGCCGCGATCACTTCGCGGCGCGGTAGATGTCCTGCACGCTCTTCAGCAGCTTCAGCGCGTCCGCCTTCGGGCGCTGGAACGCGTTGCGGCCCATGATCGAGCCGAACGAGCCGCCGTCGGCGAGGCCCTTGATCTCGCCCAGCACCTCTTCGGTGCCCTTCGCCTCGCCACCAGAGAAGATGACGATGCGGCGGCCGCCGAACGCGGCCTGCACGACGTGCTTGGTGCGCTCCGCCAGCGTCCCGATGGCGATCTTCTCGCTCTCGTAGACCTTCTTGGCCGCGTCCTGTTCGAGCGCCTCGGTCGGCGGCTTCACCTTGATGATGTGCGCGCCGAGCTGGGCGGCGATCTGCGCGGCGTAGGCGGCCACGTCGATCGCGGTCTCGCCCTGCTTGCTGAGCGCCGTGCCGCGCGGGTAGCTCCACACGACCACCGCGAGGCCGGCTTCCTTCGCCTCCTCGCTGATCTTGCGCAGCTCCATGTACATCGCGTCGCGCTGGCTGCTGCCTGGGTAGATCGTGAAGCCGATGGCCGCGCAGCCCAGGCGCAGGGCGTCCTTGACCGAGCCGGTGATCGCCGGCTTCGGGTCCTTCGGGCTGTAGAGCGAGTCGCTGTTGTTCAGCTTCAGGATCAGCGGGATGCGGCCCGCGAACTTGCGCGCACCGGCCTCGAGGAAGCCGAGCGGCGCTGCGTAGGCGTTGCAGCCGGACTCGATCGCCAGCTCGAAGTGGTAGTACGGGTCGTAGCCGGCCGGGTTCTTGGCGAACGAGCGCGCGGGGCCGTGCTCGAAGCCCTGGTCGACCGGCAGGATCACGAACTTGCCGGTGCCCGCCAGGGCGCCCGTGTCCATCATCCAGCGCAGGTTCTTCAGGACGCCGGGGTTGTCGGATTCGTACCAGCCGAGGATCTCGTCGACGCGCTTGCTCATGACTCGTGGGGTGCCGGCGGGAAGGCCGGCGCATGGAGAGTGGGCGAGGATTGTGGAGTCCGGCCCGGACGATGCAAGCGCGGCGGCGGTGTTGCCCCCTCGGCGAGCCCTGGGCGCACTTGCCAGGCTGCCCCCACCAACGAAACGGGCCGGCGCATCGGCCGGCCCGTTCGCGATCGTGACAGCGGCCGCGGCCGGTGCCGTCGCCACCGTCACTTCAGCTTCAGGCCTTCCTGCTGCGAGCCGGCGGTGAACTCCCAATAGAACCACAGCTCTTCCTCACCGATCGTCAGCATGACGCGCGCCTGGAAGTGCTTGCCGGGCTCGAGCCGCTCCTTCGGGATGACGAACACGACGTCGCGAATCTCGACCTTGCGGTTCAGCGGCACCATCGGCGTGTGCAGCCAGGTCGGCACCTCCTTCTTGCAGCGCTCGAGCCACGCCGCCTGCTCCTTGCTGCCCTTGCGGACGAAGTGCGCGGTCGGCGCCTTGCCACTGCTGCGCGCTTCGAACAGCTGCATGGTCGCGTTGGAGACGCGGCCGGCGAGCTCGCGCTGCAGCTGCAGACTGACCGGGTAGCCGGTCTTGGTGATGTCCTGGTCCTTCTCCGGCTGGTCCTCCAGCGGATTCGGCTGCTCGATGCCGTGGAAGTCGGTCGGCACGTCCTTCATGCCGTGCGGCGGCCAGCAGATCAGGCGCGGCGCGGCGGCCGGATCGTAGGGCTCCTCGAGCGAGCCCATGTCGAGCACGGCGACGGTCAGGTCGTTCTCGTAGAGGAACGAGTAGCCGAAGCGCTTGATGTTGTGCTCGAGCAGCGGGAAGCGGTGGTACGGCGTGCCGAGCCAGCCGTCGACCGAGTCCTTGGCGAACTCGACGCCGCCCTGGCCCTTGCGGTGGATGATGACCGAGCCCATCGCGGCGCGCTGGCCGCGCGGCGAGAAGCCTTCCAGCGCCGGGTTCTCCTCGTGCGCCTCCGGCCACTTCAGGTGCTGCTCCGGCCAACGCGCCAGGAAGTGCGCGTGGTCCTCGCAGGCGATCGACGTCTCGGCGTCGAGCTCGCACGCCGGCATGCCGGCGAAGGCGCCGTCCCAGGGCTGCTTGTCCTCGGGCCACGAGAACGCCAGCGGCGTCGCGCGCACGGCGTTCAGGCGGTCGAGCACCGCGAGCTCCTCCTTGCTCGGCCGCTCCGGCAGCAGCGGCGGGCCGTAGCCGGTGCCGAACGCGACGCCCGAGTCACCGCGCGCCCATTCGCGCCACTCCTCGTCGATCACGGCGAGCTTCTTGCCGAACACCTTCTCGCCGATCGCGTCGACCTCCTCGAGCGTCGGGATCGGCTTCTTGTCGTCCGGCAGCGCCAGGAAGAAGTCGAGCCACTTCTCCGGGTAGGCGGCCATCGCCCAGGTGGTGAAGCTCCACGCCTTCAGGCGGCAGTCGTTGCGGTACTTCGCCAGCCGCTCGCGCGGCACCTGGTTCAGCGCCCAGTCCTGGCTCGACATCGCCTGGTCGCGCACGGCGCGCAGCCACCAGTTGGTCGACTCCGGCAGGTTGTTCTCGCGGTCGCCGACGGTGCCTTCCGGCAGGGCACCCCAGCGGCTGATCGACGTGTACTGCATGTACCACGTCACCGCGTGGATGAGGCCCTGGCTCAGGCCCTGGTTGCGGTTGGGCTGCCCTTCGGTGGCGCGGCTGATCAGGCCGTCCTGGAACACGTAGGCGATCATGCTGTCGTGGATCTGCACCGGCATGATCTTCGACTGCAGCGTGGCGACGCCGCCGTCGGCGAGCCGCCAGTCGGTGTTGACGAACTGCATCGCCTTCTCGACGGTGCCGTCGTCCTTCCACACGTGCGGGTTCGCCTTCAGGAACTCCTCGCGCTCGCGCGGTGTCCAGACGAACGCGCGCCACGCCCAGGTCTTGCTCGCCTTCTCGACGAACAGCAGCTCCTTGGCCTTCTTCTCGCCGAGCAGGTAGACGCCGAACTCGAGCGCGCGCTCGCCCCACTTGACCGCGTTGTCGGCATTCTCCTGGGTGCCGCGCGTCCACACCGTGAAGTGCTCGGACTTGGCGCCGTGGATCTCGAAGCTCGGCTTCTTCATCCACTCCGGCACCGCGTCGCGGAACGCCACCAGCTCCTTCGGCATCTTGTCCTCGCCGAGGGCCTCGACCGGGTAGTCCTTGCGCGCGATCTGCAGCGCCTGGATCTCGATCTCCTTCATCTTCTTGGCGAACTCGATCTGCGGCTCGGTGCCGAAGAACCCGGGGCCCTCCTTGTAGCCGAGCGCCAGGTTCGCCTCCTTGTCCATCGCGTTGTAGTAGACCGCCTTGTCGAGGTGGTACGTGGCGCGATCGCCGTTGCCGGCGGTCTTGAGCTTGAGGCCGAGCTTGCGGTGGATGTCGCCGAGCTTCGTCGCCGTCTTCGCCCACTCGTCGACGACCTTGAAGCGCCCTTCGTAGCTGGCCTTGTCGACCCACTTCTTGCGCTTCTCGGGCGGCAGCTCGACCCACTGCCCCTTCTCCTTCTTGAAGCCGAGCTCGCTGCGCGCTGGGTTGTTCTCGGGGTCGTACTGCAGGATCAGGTCGTAGGCCTGCTTGGCGCGCTGGCCGACCTTCTGCGACTTCGCGTTCGACGCGAAGCTCGACAGCGTCGACACGCACTGCTTGACCAGGTCCTGCTCCTCCTTGGCGAGGTCTTGCGCGATCGCGGGGCGCAGCACGAGACCGAGGGCCAGCAGGCCGAGCAGGGGAACACGTCGAGGATTGGGGATCATGCCGGGGAGTCGTGGGCCGAATCGGCGGGCGGGGCAGTCTACGGAGCACGACGACGAGGCACGAGACGAACGCCGCGAAAGGCGCTGCGCACTCGGCGCCCACCCGGCCGGCAGGGAACCAACCCCTGGGCAGAGCACCCGCCACCGGCTCCACTCTGCACCGCATGAACGCCGAGGCCGTCTACCTCGCCGTGGTGCTGGCGCTCG
>CANGSN010000143.1 GCA_947455805.1 Planctomycetota bacterium | reverse complement strand
CGGCCATCGGCGAGCGTGCGCGTGGCAGCGCCTTCGGGAGGGACGGGGATCGCTTCGTGCATGCGCGGCTCCCCCTGGGGTGGGGTCACAAGCCGACGGTCAGCCTGGCGGCGTCGGACAAGGCGCCCCCGAACGCATTCAGCGGCGGGTCGATGACGAACACCTGCTGGTAGAGCTGGGCGCCTAGCAACGACTGCTGGTTCGGGATCGACAGCAGGTACGACGCCGTGGTCCCGCCGCCGGTCAGGCCTTGGAACACGTCGGCGGAGGTCTGCAGGTTGCAGCCCGGCAGGCCGAGGAACGTCACGTCGAGCGGCAGCGGTACGCCGCCGGCGCTGGTGTCGCTGAAGCCGGTCAGCATCGCCCCGAGGTTGAACGGCAGCTTGTCGACGATGACGAACAGGTTGGTGCCGATGCGCGGCATCGTCGCCGGCAGCAGCTGGGTGACGCCGAGCGTGCTCGGGCAGCCGTTCGCGTAGGTCACATAGCTGGCCGGGAACGCGTCGCGCGTGCAGGCGCGGATGCACCAGTTGCCATTGAAGAAGATCGGGCACAGCTGGAAGCCCGAGACCTGCGCCAGCGCCGCGTCGCGCCAGCCCTGGCCCTGGATCTCGATCAGGTTGGTGCGCAGCGGCGTCGTGCAGGTGAACTGGAACGTGCCGTTGTCGGTGAAGTAGTTCGCCGGGTAGCCACCACCGCAGGTGCCGGTGGGGTGGGCGTTGAGGTCGGTGCGAAAGCAGACCGCGAAGCGGCGCACGGCGGGCGTGCCGGTCGGCGCGGCGAGGCCGACGACGATGTCGTAGGCGCTGGTGTCGAACGTGTTCAGCGCGTGGCTCTGCGCCTGCAGGCTGGAGCCGGTGGTCGACAGCTGGAACACCAAGTTGCCCATGTTCGGCACGCCGCCGGCGAACGACACGCCGTCGTAGACGAGCACGTCGAGCAGCGCCTGGAAGCCGCCCACGCCGCCTTGCGCGCCCCACGGCGCCACGACCTGCGTGACCTTCTGCGGCGGCATGTTGGCCGGCAACTCGAAGACGACGCCGATGCTCTCGCCTTCGCACAGGCCGGGGATGACGCTGACCGCGGTCAGGCCCGCTGGCGACGCCGGCAGGTTGTCGCGCTTCCAGAAGGTGTCGTTGCCGGTGCAGCCCTGGGCAGCAGTCGGGGCTGTGGCGAGAACGAGCGAGATCGATGCGTACAGCAAGCGGCGCAGCATGGTTGCCTCCATGGACGGGAACGAGGTCCCGGATGGTCGACGTGCCATGCTGCGCCGTCAAGCAGCGGTTTCAGTCACCGCTGCTGGATCACCAGCCGCAGGTCACTGCAGCTCGGGTCACTGCAGCTCGAGGCGCAGGCCGTTCGAGGTCAGGATCGGATTGGCCGAGGTCACGTCGAACACCAGCCACTGCGCATAGAGCTCGGCGCCGGCGAGCACCGGCTGGTTTGGCAGCGGCATCGGGATCTGCTGCATGCCGACGCCCGGCACGATCCAGTTCGTCTGGGCCGGGCCCATGCCGAAGACCTGGAACGCGGGGCTGAGCGCCAGCTGCAGGTTGTACGGCATCGTGGTCGACGCCGCGGCGGTGTCCCACATCAGCCAGGTCAGGCTGCCGGGCGCCGCGCCGGACAGCGTGATGCGGAACAGCGGCTCGCCCAGTACCGGCGCGTAGGGCGCAGTGGCGACGAGTTCGCCGGCGGAGGTCGTTTGGCCGGTGCCGACCGCCGTCACGATGTTGCCGTTCTGCGAGCCGAGCCTCGGCCGGTCGAACGGCTGCGTGCCCGCGAGGAGGCGCGGGTCGGTCAGCGTGTTCAGCAGCGCCACGATCGCGTCCTTCTCGACGGACGTGTAGTTGCGCGGGGACAGGTTGGCGGCCTGGTTGACGTGGAAGTCACCGCCGCGGTTGTAGAACTCGACGACGTCGCCGAGCGTGGCCATGCCGCCATTGTGGAAGTACGGCGCCGACAGTGCGACGTTGCGCAGGCTGGCGACGCGGAACTTGCCCTGGTCGGCGGCGGTCAGCGTGACGCCACCGCGGCCCACGTCCTCCGACGGCGGCCGCACGCCGACGTTGTGGAACTCGAGGCGCGTCGGGAAGAACGCGCCGTAGGGCCCGCTCGTCGTCATCGTCATCTGGCCGGCCACCGGGCCTTCGATCAGCGTGCGCGCGTCGAAGTCACCGTGGCAGGTGTTGCACGACGTGGCGCCGTTGGCCGGCGCGTTGAACAGCGTCAGGCCAAGCTGCTCCTGCGGCGTCAGCGTCGCCTGGCCGTTCTGCACACGGTCCCACTTCGACTGGTCGCTGTTCAGCGTGCGGATGTAGGCCGCGAGCGCCTGCGTGATGTTGGTCGACGAGATCTGCGTGGTGCCGAACGCCTGCTGGAACAGGGCCGGGTAGTTGTTGGAGCCGAGGAACGTCTGCAGGCGCTGCGGCAGGTTGCTCGCCAGTGCCAGCGGCCGCACGCTCGACAGCTTGCTGGTGATCTCGCTCCAGGTGCGTCCCGAGCGACCCATCTCGACCGGGTTGAACAGCGGCGCCCCGGCCAGGTGCTCCAGGCTGGTCTTGCTGCCGTCGTACATCAGGTGCTTGTGGTAGCCGGTGTTGACGATCGTCGGCGCGCGCCGCGTGGTGACGTTCGGCTTGAACACGTGCGCCGGGTGCGGCAGTAGTTCGCCGTTGCTCCAGATCAGCGGGATGCCGGGCGAACCACGCTGGTCGTCGGCCGTGCCGCGGATCTGGTCGGCGCCGGCGTTGATCGCCGCGTTGGTGCGCGGGTCGGCACCGCCGTGCGCGAAGTCGTGGCACGTGGCGCAGGCGACGGTGTTGGTCGAGGACAGCTGTTCCTCGAAGAACAGCGCCATGCCGAGCAGCTCCTTTGCTGGCGTCGACGGATTCGAAGCCGGCTGCGGAGGCGGCGGGAAGTTGGTCTGGGCGACGACCGCAGCGGCGGACAGCACGATCGGTGCGATGGCACGTAGCATCGGGCAAACTCCTACCTGAGACCTCGCAATGCGCGCATTGCGAGAAGGGGCGCGCCGACTGCCGGGGCATGGAGCCGACGCATGGGACAGGACGACGAAGGGTCGGGCACGCATGCCGCGTTCCACCCCTGGCATGGGGAACCCGGGCTCTTCGACGGCGCGTGTATACCACCGGCGGCCGAGGGCAACCGGGTTTGGCGCATGACAATGGCGGGAAAGTTGCCCCGTCGGTCCGCCGCCGGGGTGTCGGCTCGCCGGCTGCTCGGCGTCGCCACCCGCCGGTTGGGCCCTCGCGCAGCGGCTCTCACACGGCCCAGCCGCCGTCCGAACGCTGCCGCGACTTGCTGCTTGCCGCCGTTCGCCGCCGGCCGTAACCCTTGCCGGCGCCATGCTGCGCCTCGTCTCGCTGTGCGGAATCGCGGTGATGCTCGCGATCTGCTTCGCCTTCTCCAGGAACCGCAAGGCGATCCCGTGGCGGCTGGTCGGTGTCGGCCTGGTGCTGCAGGCGGTGCTCGGCTTCACCTTTCTCTACTGGGAGGCCGGCAACCAGGCGCTGCAGTGGTTCGGCGGGCGGGTCGACGCCTTCCTGAAGCTGGCCCAGGGCGGCAGCGAGTTCGTGTTCGGGTCGTTGGCGATGGCGGATCGCACCGAATCGGTGTTCGGCGCCAAGAAGGGTTTCCTGTTCGCCTTCATGGTGCTGCCGACGCTGATCTTCTTCAGCAGCTTCATGGCGGTGCTCTACCACCTCGGTGTGATGCAGTGGATCGTGCGGCAGATGGCGCGCGTGATGGTGCGCCTGCTCGGCACCTCCGGCAGCGAGTCGTTGTCCGCCTGTGCGAACGTGTTCGTCGGCCAGACCGAGGCGCCGCTGCTGATCAAGCCGTTCCTGAAGGGCATGACCATGAGCGAGCTGCACGCGATCATGGTCGGAGGCTTCGCGACCATCGCCGGCGGCGTGTTCGCCCTCTATGTCAGCTTCGGCATCAGCGCCGGCCACCTGATGGTCGGTTCGGTGATGGCGGTGCCGGCCGGGCTGATCTGCACCAAGATCCTGTGGCCGGAGACCGAGCGCAGCGAGACCATGGGCAGCGTCGGCAAGGTCGAGGCCGAGGCCTACGGCAACGTCGTCGAGGCTGCCGCGGCCGGCGCCGCGGACGGCCTCAAGCTGGCACTGAACGTCGGCGCGATGCTGATCGCGTTCCTTGGGCTCGTCGCCGTTCTCGACGCCGGGCTCGGCATGGTGAACAGCGCCTGGTCGGTGAAGGGCGGCCTCGCCATCGCCTTCTATCCCATCGCCGCGGTCATGGGAGTGCCCGGGAACGAGATCTACACGCTCGCGCAGTTGCTCGGCACCAAGATCGCCGTCACCGAGCTGGTCGCCTACAGCGACCTCGGGCCGATGATCGCCAACAAGTCCATCAGCCCGCGCACGGCGATGATCGCCAGCTTCGCGCTGTGCGGCTTCGCCAACATCGGCAGCGTCGCGATCCAGGTCGGCGGCCTCGGCGCGATCGCGCCGGAGCGCCGCTCGGATCTGGCGAAACTCGGCCTGCGCGCGATGTTCGGCGGCGCTCTCGCCACCTGCATGACGGCGTGTGTCGCCGGCGTGCTCGGCAGCGAGGGCTGAACGGTCGTGCCACCGCGTTCCTTCCCCTGGCACCTCGCCCGCGGTCGCCGAGCGCGCCGCGGCCCCACGTCCTCCCGATGCAGACCCAGAACGAACTCTCCCTCGTCGACCAGGCCACCGCGTTCCTGCGCCAGCGCCTCGGCGCCGCCGCGAACGGCCTGCGCCTCGGGCTCGTGCTCGGCAGCGGCCTGAAGGACTTCGCGAAGCAGGTGCAGAACGCCACCGTGGTGCCGTTCGCCGAGGTGCCCGGCTGGCCGAAGCCGCACGTCGAAGGCCACGGCGGCGACCTCGTCGTCGGCACCGTCGGCGGTGCCAAGGTCGCGTGCCTGTCGGGGCGTGTGCACCTCTACGAAGGCTGGCGGCCAGCCGAGGTCGTGCGCGCGGTGCGCACGCTGCGGCGCCTCGCCGTGCCGTCGTTCCTGCTGACCAACGCCGCCGGCGGCATCGCCGACGACATGATGGCCGGCGACCTGATGGTGCTGCGCGACCACCTGAACCTGACCGGCCAGTCGCCGCTGGTCGGCTCGCACGAACCGGCGTTCGGGCCGCGTTTTCCCGACCAGACGCGCGTCTACTCGCCACGCTTGTCGCAGCTGCTGCAGGCCACCGGTGCCAGGCTGCGGCCCGGCGTCTACGCCGGCCTGCTCGGACCGTCGTACGAGACGCCGGCCGAGATCCGCATGTTGCGCACGCTCGGTGCCGATGCGGTCGGCATGAGCACCGTGCACGAAGCGATGGCACTCAACGCGATGGGCGCCGAGGTCGCCGGCCTGTCGCTGATCACCAACCTCGCCGCCGGCATCTCGCCGGTGCCGTTGGCACACGACGAAGTGGTCGCCGCCGGCAAGCAGGCGGCGGCGCAGCTGACGACCCTGGTCACCGACTTCTGCCGGCGGTTGGCATGAGCCTGCCCGAACTCACCATCCGTCCGTACCAGCCGGGCGACGAGCACGCGATCCTGGCGACGTTCAACCGCGTGTTCCGCGAAGTCTGCGGGCCGGGCTTCGTCGACCGCACGCTCGAACAGTGGCGCTGGCAGTACCTGCAGAACCCGATGGGCCACCGCATGTCGCTGGCGGTGGCGCCGGACGGCACCGTCGTCTCGCAGTACGCCGGCGTGCCGCTGCGCGCCGACACGCCGTGCGGCGAACAGGTCTTCGTGCACTGCGTCGACTCGATGACGCATCCGGACTGGCGCGCTGGCCTGAAGCGCCCCGGCGCGTTCGTCGTCACCGGCCTGCCGTTCTCGGCGCACAGTCGGGCCATCGGCGACGCGGTGCTCTACGGCTTCCCGGTCGACGCCGCGTTCCGCATCGGCACGCGCTACCTCGAGTACCACTTCCTGCGCGGCATCGACTTCCTGATCCGCGACGTGGCGCTGCCGCCGGTGCCATTGCCCGCGGGGCTCACCGTCGAACGTGTGCACGCCGTGCCCGCCGACATCGACGGGCTCTATGCGCGCGTGCGCCGCGAGAAGCGCCTGCTGCTGCGCCGCGACCACGGCTACCTCGACTGGCGCTACGTGCAGAACCCGGCGCGCGCCGACTACGAGCTGTGGACCGCGCGCCGCGCTGGCTATCTGGTGGGGTTCCTGGTGCTGAAGCCGGGCTCCGGCCTGGCGCCCGATGCGGCGACGATCGCCGACTGGATGGCGGCGGAGAACGACGCGGGTGCCTGCGATGCGCTGCTGCACGCGGCGTCGCTGCGCGCGCAGCAGGAAGGCCGGCAGCGGTTGATGACGGTGTTCCCCGAGTGGTCGGTCGAGTGGCGCGCGCTCGAAGCGCGCGGCTTCGTGAAGACGGCGTCGGCGAACTGGCTCGAGCGGCGGTTGGTGTACTTGATCACCGGTTCGCCGCTCACCGAGCCGGTGCTGCAGACCGACTGGTGGTACACGCTCGGCGACAGCGACCTGGCGTAGCGACGATCCGTTCGTGTCGATACGCGCACCGACTCACGGGTCGAGCCACCGCTCGCTCCAGAGAATCGCGGTTGCCCGGTCGCCGAGGGCGCGCACCTCGGCGATCTGCTCGCGTGCATCTTCGGCGTCGAACAGCATTCCTGGGTCGTAGTCCGCCTGCTCGCGCATGCGCTGCAACGCTGCGAGCAGTTTGTTCACCTTGGGCGGGAACAGTCCCGAGCGCACGAACTCCTGGTTGAACAGGTGGTGGGCGCCCGGATGGCTGCGCGGATCCAGCCATCGCGCGAACAGCCGCGCGCGCAGGTAGTGCAGGGCCGCATGGTAGGTGAGGGACACGGCGTCGGCCGTGCCGCCGATGGCCAGCGCCGCATCGGCAACTGCCAGTGCCTGGGCGGCGCGTGCCAGGGACTCCGCGATGTTGCGCCGTTGGGCTGGATCGTTCACAGCGGTAGTCCGTCGCGATCGATCTCGGCCACGATGCGTCGATCCTTGGTTCGCAGGTCCAGCCACTCCGCCGTCGACAGCGTGAGTCCGCCGCCGATCACGTCATGAGCAGTCATCGCCCCCTAGGGGGTCCCGTAGTCAGCCGACCTCGCCCCGACGTCGATGCCGGCGCCTGCCGCACACGGTCACCCCCACGCGCGAGCTGCGGCGGCTCGGCGTGCGCGCACCGATCGTGGCGCTGACCGCGAACGCGGTGGCCAGCGATCGCGACCTGTGCCTCGCCGCCGGCTGCGACGAGTTCCTGACCGAGCCGATCGACCGTCGGCGTCGGCTGCAGACGGTCGCGGCGCTGGTGCAGCGCGCAGCAGCGGCTGG
>CANGSN010000142.1 GCA_947455805.1 Planctomycetota bacterium | reverse complement strand
GGCCGCGGCCGCGTCGGCCGACAGCGACAGGTCGGGAGCGTTCTCGTCGTTCATGGTCTCTTCCGTTCGAGGCAGTCGCGCAGCGCCTGGCGGACGCGCTGCAGCAAGGTCTTCAGGCCGTTGGGTTGCAGGCCGAGTTCGCTGGCGGCAGCGGCGCGCGACGCGTCGCTGTCGGCGCCGAGTCCGTAGCAGCGCTCGAGGGCGAGGCGCGACCGCGGCGGCAGGCTGGCGACGCAAGCGCGCAGGCGTTCCAGGTGCTCGTCGCTGCCACCGGCCGCATCCTCGCGCGCGAACAGTTCGTCGACGGCGTCGGCGAACCCGCCCAGGTGCGCGGCATCGCGATGGCGGTCGCGCAGGTGGTGCAGGAACAGGAAGCGCGCCGTGCGCCGCAGGAACGCGCCGGTCGCCGCGGGCGCCAGTTCGCAGGCGCCGCGCCGCAGCGCCACCAGGAACGCTTCCTGCGCGAGATCGTCGGCGACGTCCGCGGGGGCGCCGAGGGTGCGCAGGTAGCGCCATACCGTGCGCAGGTGCCGATGGACCAGGACGCCCGCCGGCGGCGGTGCCGAGGCGCCGATCGGATTCGGCGCTGTCGATGGAATGGGCGCTGCAGTCATCGGGTGGTGAGTTCCACGACGGGGCGCTGCGTATTCAGGAAATGGTGAGGACGCCAGGGGAGACGGCCCCGCGGAGGTTGCCGATGATGCCATCTCGTGCCTGCCAAGGGACGTAGGGGGCCTTTCTGAGGGTAATCCCTATCGAGGCACCGGTTCCCGGCGGCCGATCCCCCGCTCACGATGAGGAACAGCTTGAGTTCGCGGGTGCTGCTCGCAGCAATTCTGGTCCTGGTCACGGTCAGCGCGGTGCTGCTGTGGAACAGTACGCGGAGCTATCGTGCCGGTGCCGAGCAGTTGATGGTCGAGAAGGCGGCGGCGTTCACCGCGGTCGCCGATGCAGCGAAGAACCATGTCTCGGCGCTGCACAAGAGCGGCGTCTTCAAGACCGAGGAGTTGGTCGCCGAGTTGCGCCAGAAGGTCGCCAGTGGCGAAGGCTACGCCAAGGCGAAGCTCTACGAGGCGATTCCCGTGGTCGCCGGCTGGGCCTCGGCCAAGGAAGCGGCGAAGCGCGAAGGCATCGACTTCCGCATCACGGCCTTCGACGCGCGCAACAAGGACAACGACCCGCGCAACGACACCGGCAACGGCGTCTTCCGCGCGTCCCTGCTCACCGAACTGACGGCGCAGGTGCAGGCCGGCGGCAGCGATTCGTTGTCGCGCGTCGACACGGCGAACAACAACCTGCACTACCTGCGCGCGATCCGGCTGGATGCCAGCTGCCTTGCGTGCCACGGCGAGCCGAGCACCAGCCCGACCGGCGACGGTCGTGACATCGCCGGCTTCCGCATGGAAGGCTGGAAGGACGGGGACGTGCACGGTGCCTACGAGCTCGTGCTGCCGCTGGCCCACTGCGACGAGCACATCGCGTCGTTCCTCGGCCAGGGGCTGCTGCTCGGCCTGCCCGTGCTGGCGATCGGCCTCGGTGCGTTCTGGCTGATGCTGCGGCGTTCGCTGCGCGACCCGCTGCGGCAGCTGGCCGGTTCGATGCGCGACATCGCCGAAGGCGATGGCGACCTGACGCGCCGCATCGGGCTCGCACGCGCCGACGAGGTCGGCCAGGCCGCGGGCATGTTCGATCGCTTCGCGGCGCGCATCCACGACACCATCGCGCACGTCGTCGTGATGTCGGGCGACGTCGACAGCGCTTCGCGCATGATCTCGAAGGAGTCGCAGCGCCTCGCCCACGGCGCTTCGCAGAACGCGGCGACGATCCAGGAGATCAACGCCGCGCTCGAGGAGATCACCAGCCAGGCGGAGCGCGCGGCGAAGGCCAGCGAGGAGGCTGCTTCGGCGGCGAACCAGGCCAAGGAATCGGCGGGGCGCGGCAACCAGGAGGTCGTGCGCCTCGACCAGGCGATGGCGGCGATCCAGGAGTCGAGCAACACCGTGACGCGCATCGTCTCGGTGATCCAGGACGTGTCGTTCCAGACCAATCTGCTGGCGCTGAACGCGGCGGTCGAAGCGGCGCGCGCCGGCGAAGCGGGCAAGGGCTTCGCGGTCGTCGCCGAAGAAGTGCGCAACCTGGCGCAGCGCAGCGCCACCGCGGCGACCGAGACGCGGCAGCTGATCGAGGAAGCGTGCCGCCGCGCCGAGAACGGCGCGCGCATCGCCGGCGAGGTCACCAAGGTGCTCGGCCAGATCGACGCGCAGACGACGCAGGTGGCGACGTCGCTCAACGAGGTCGCGGCGACGGCATCGGGCCAACGCGAGAGCGTCGACCAGGTGTCCAAGGGCGTCACCGGCCTCAGCCAGACGACGCAGGACAATGCGGCCAGCGCCGAAGAACTGGCGGTGACGGCGGAGCAGAGTTCAGGGCGCATGGCGCGGCTGCTGCAGATGGTCGAGACCTTCAAGGTCGACCGTTCGGCGGTGGCCCGCATCGCCGAAGAGCAGGCGAAGCAGGAGTCGTGAAAAGGCGGTGAACACGTTGGCATCGGCGCCAGCGCGTTCGCGACGAGGACGAAGCGCGCGCGGAGCGCGGCGATCGAGGCTGCCTGGCGGCGCGCTTCCGTGAAGAGTCGCGACGCGACAGGAACCTTGCGGAACGCGGCTTCGTCCAACGCGGCCGGCCGCTAGGCTGCGCCCTCGTCGTTCCTCGCCGCATCGCCTGTGTCGCCTGCCCCCGCCCCCGCTACGAATGCGCCCATGCCAGCGTGGCTCTCGCCGCGCCCGTGGGATCCACAGGCCGTGCGCACCTGCCGGCGGTGGACGTTCGTCGCCGTCGTCGTGTTCGCGTTGGCGACGTGGTTCCTGGTGCCGCACGGCATCGGCTACTCGTGGCGCGAGTGCGACACGCAGTCGATCGCGCGCAACTTCCTGCTCGACGGCTTCGATCCCCTGCACCCGCGCGTCGACTGGCGCGGTGACACCGCGGGCTACGTCGAGTGCGAGTTCCCGCTCTACCAGCTGATGATCGCGACGTCGCTGGCCGGGCTCGGCGACCTCGACGCCGAATGGCCCGGCCGCCTGATCGCGCTGCTGGCGGTGATGGCGGGTGCGATCGCGCTGCAGCGCCTGCTCGAGCTGCGCAGCGGTCCGGCCGCCGGGCTCGTCGGCGCGCTGGCGTTCCTGGCGACCGGCAGTGCCGCGCTGATGGCGACGCGCGTCATGCCCGACGCACTCAGCTTCGCGCTCGGCGTGCTGTCGCTGGCGCCGTTCGTGCGCTACCTCGCCACTGGCAGTGGACTCGCGCTGGCCTTGTC
The DNA here is from genome assembly GCA_947455805.1 of Planctomycetota bacterium. Taxonomy (GTDB): domain Bacteria; phylum Planctomycetota; class UBA1135; order UBA1135; family UBA2386; genus UBA2386. Next base: position 4,053 of record CANGSN010000142.1, on the reverse strand, counting down.
GGCGCTGGCGCTGACCGCGGCCGGTCTGCAGAAGCCGCCGGCGCTGCAGCTCGGCGCGGTGATGTTCGGCTGGGCCGCGTTGCTGGCGCCGGCGCGCCTGCGCGACTGGCGGCTGTGGCTCGCGTTCGTCGTGATCGTCGGCACCGTCGGGGCCTGGCTCGTGCACGGCAAGAACCTGTACGAAGCGACCGGGCTGTCGTTCGGCGTCACCGCCGGCGACACGAAGTTCCCGGCTGCGCAGCAGCTGCTGTCGCCGAAGGTCTATGCGAACCTGGCGTGGACGACGGTACAGCACGGCTTCTCGCTGCTGGCGGGTGCGGCGCTGCTGTTCCTCGGCGTCCGGAAGCGCCTCGATCGCGCCGACCTCGTGCTGCTCACGGCGGTGGCGCTCGGGCTGCTGCTGTCGCTGCGCTACAGCTACCACCACGGCATCGGCCCGCACTACCACGCGTTCGCCGCGTTCGCCGGTGCGTGGTGCCTCGGTCGCGCATGGCCCGCCGCCGGCGCGTCGCGCTGGTTGTGGGCCGTGCTGCTGGTGGCCGTCGCCGCGCACGGTGGCTGGCGCCTGCTCAGCGAACGCAGCTGGCGCAACGGGACGTTGAGCACGCCGCTGGTCGAACTGGCCGCGTCGGTGCGGCCGCAGGGCGGCGGCCCGGCCCCGCTGGCGATCGTGCGCGGCGACAAGGCGCCGTTCGATGCCACCTGGCAGCGGCGCACGAACTTCGAGGATCCGCGGTTCTTCTACCAGTCGCGGTTGCGCGGCTGGGCGCTGCACCAAGACGAGCTGGACGTCGCCAGGCTGACCGAACTGCACGGTCGCGGCGGACGCGTCGTGTGCGACATGGCTCCGGGCAAGAACTCGCCCGAGGTCGAGCGCTGGCTCGCGGCGCACGGCGAACTGCTCGCCGATCGCCACGGCGTGCGCTTGCATCGTCTGCACGATCGGCTCTGAGCCAGCTCGCCCGCGGGGCGACCTGGCTCAGGTCTTTTTGCGACGCCGCAACGCGGGGGCCATCGATCGCGAGTCGACGCCGTCGGCCCCGCTGCGGCGTCTGCACGACGGCCACCTCGCCCGCCAGCTCGCGGTTGCCGCGCGCGAGACCTTGGCCCACCATGCGCGCATGGATTCGTTGCGAGCCCTGCGGTGGGCGGCGTTGGCCGAAGCGGTGAGCTACCTCGTGCTCGGCGGGGCGATGGTGCTGAAGTACGGCTATGGCCAGGCCGGCGCCATCCGCATTCCCGGCATGGTGCACGGCGTGCTGTTCCTGCTGCTGTCGTGGCTGGCGATCGAGGCGCGTGTGAACCGCGGCTGGCCGCTCACGCGGGTGCTGGTCGTGCTGCTGGCGTCGCTGCTGCCGGTCGTGCCGTTCTTCCTCGACGGCAAGGTGCGCGCATGGATCGCGTCGTCGCCACCGCCGTCGCCGAAGGCGGGCTGAGGCCCGCCGGCGATCACGCCGGCTTCTGCGCAATCAGGTGCAGGTCCTCGCCGCCGCCGAGCCAGCGGCACAGGCGCTGCGGCCAGAGCCGATTGCAGACGAAGTGCGCCCACTTCGCGCGGCCGAGGAACGCGATGTAGGTGGCCACGTCCATCGACTGACCCGCAGGCACGCCCGCCTTGCGTTCGAGCCACGCGCGCTTGCCGAAGCGCCCGCACAGATCCCACAGCAGCCGCGGATCCTGCCGGTAGCTCCACGTCGCCACGCTCTGCACGCGGAAGCCGGTGCGCTCGACCAGTCGCCGCAGCGTGCGCGTCGAGAAGTGCCACAGGTGCTCGTCGGTGATGCCGTAGCCGAAGTGTTCGCGCAGCAGGCGGCTCTTCCACGAGCCGTGGTTCGGCAGCGACTGGTACATCACGCCGCCGGGCGCCAGCACGTCGAACACCTCGGCCAGCACGCGGTCGGGTGCCGGCACGTGCTCGAGCGTGTGGTGCATCAGCACCGCGTCGACGCTGCCCTTCGCCAGGCCCGCGGTCGCCAGCGTGCCCTGCCGCACGTCGACGCCGAACTGTTGGCGCGCGTGTGCGACCGCGGCGGCCGCCGGTTCGAGGCCCATCGCCTGCCAGCCGCGCTGCTGCGCGACCAGCAGCGAGGTGCCGATCGAGCAGCCGACGTCGAGGAAGCGACCGGGCCGGCGGATGCGCTCGATGGCGGCGAGGATCGTCGCGAAGCGCGCGAGGTTGGCGGCGTGGTCCTGTTCGGCCGTGGTCGCCGACGCGCGGTCGGCGGCGTAGAAGTCGGCGAGGCCGTTCGGGGCCGGCGCATCCGCCATGCGCACGAGCCCGCAATCGCGACAGCGTTCGAACGTGTGGCCGACCGCCGCGTAGGCGGGCGCGAACGTACTGCCCGTGCACACCGGGCACGGCTCGGTCGTGGTCGTGGCGACGCTCACGGGCGCACGGTCGCGGTGCCGTCGAAGTACTGCTGGTACTTCGGCCAGCTCCAGGTCGCCAGCTCGCGGCCGATGCGCAGGCCGACGTCGTTGTCGATCGGGATGTGGTAGCCGCCCATCGCGCGCGAACGTGCCGCCATCTCCGCGGTCGCCGAGAACGTCGGCAGGTCGAGCGTCGCGTTGTCGCCGGGCACTTCCTCGGTCAGGATGCAGCAGCGCCGCACCTCCTTGGCGCCGTAGACGTCGCTGCCGGTGAACAGTTCGAGCACCTTCGCGCAGGCGCCGCTGACCGTCGCGTGGCCGCTGGTGTAGCCGGGGAACGGCGGCGTGATGAACACGTACGGCGAGTACGGATGCCACTGCTCGGCCGGCAGGTCGACGACGCCGCCCTTCGGCCCCGCCCAGCCCTTCACCGTCTGCCCCTTGTAGTAGTGGCGCACCAGCGTCCACGGCCGCGACGTGTCGTAGAAGCGCTTCGTCTCCCAGCACGACAGGAACGCGTCGAACGCCGCCACCGCGACGGCGAAGTAGAGCTTCACGTCGCGGTCGAGGTCGTTGCCGTCGCGCCGCGACACGTCCTGGGCGAAGCGCAGCCAGTGGCCGCTCTGCCCGGTCGAGCGCGGGCCGTCGCGCATGAACTCGACGACCGCCTTCTCTTCGTCGCTCAGCGTCTGGTTCATGCGCAGCACGATGTCGGTCTGCTCGCGCAGCAGCGCGTCGTTGCTCTTCGTCGTCGGCGGCGGTTCAGCGCGGAACTGCGCGGCCGACTCGAGCGCGAACGGCTTCATCTTGAACCAGTGCGGCGTCAGGAAGCCCGGCGTGAACTTGCTGCCGTCCGGCCGCGTGAACTCGATCGGCTGCCAGCGATCGGGGTCGCGGATCTCGTCCTTCGGGTTGATCGGCTGGTAGCCGGTGTAGTCGCTGTAGGGCTGGCCACTGCCGCCCGGCTCCTTGCCGTCGTGGTTGCTGCCGTCCTTGTCGCGGTGCAGCAGCACTGCGGTCGCCGCGACGTTGCCGAGGCCGACCGGCGTCGTGATGTCGGTCGACAGGTTGTCGGGATCGAAGCCGAGCCGCAGCATCTCGCCGCGCAGGAACGTCGCCTGCGCTGGGAACGCGCCGCACAGCGCGCGGTAGCTGGCGTAGCTGATCGCGGTGTTCTTGTTCGCCAGCGTGCGCTCGTTCGCCGGGCGCCGCAGCGCACCGCCGGCGCGCGTGCTGACCGCCTTGTCGTCGTAGCAGGCCCACGCGTCGAACATCGCCACCGCCCACAGCATCATCTGCCGCGACAGCACCGTCGGCCGCGCGCCGAACTGGTCGACGTCGCGCGCCGCGGCTTCCTGCATCACGTCGAGCCAGCGGTAGGCGAAGTTCTGCTGCGCGTAGGGCAGCAGTTGCTGGCCGGTGCGGGCGTACTCTGGCGGCTTGTCGACGGTGGGGCCTTGGCCGGTGCCGGTGCAGCCAGCGAGGCCGCCGAGGGCGAGGAGCAGGGACAGCGTGGGCGAGGGCAGGCGCATCGCGCGCATTCCACCGCGGCGGCGGCGCGATCTCCAGGTGACGTTGGGCGGAGGCACGACTAGCTTGGCTCCGATGCGCGTCGTCCGCCGAGCCTTCGTCCTGCCGCTGCTGTTCGCCGCAGCCTGTGCTGCGCCGTCGGGGCACGACCGC
>CANGSN010000141.1 GCA_947455805.1 Planctomycetota bacterium | reverse complement strand
CGGCCGCGCGCCGCGCCCTCGACGATGCGCGCGAGTTCCTGCGCGGCACGCTCGGCGCCGCGCGCATCGTGTTCACCTCCGGCGGCAGCGAAGCCGACCAGCTCGGCGTCGTCGGCAGCGCGCTGGCGCGCTCGCCCGGCCGCGTGCTGATGGCGGCGACCGACCACCCGGCGCTGCTGAACTGCACGGCGTTGCTGTCGCGCCTGCGCCACCACGTGTCGGTGCTGCCGGTGACGCGCCACGGCGACCTCGCGCCGGAGACGCTGTTCGAGGCACTCGGCCAGGACGTGCGCACGGTCGCGCTGATGTACGGCCACAACGAGCTCGGCACGCTGTGCCAGCTGCACGAACTGGTCGAACTGGTGCGCCGCGCCGCTCCCGAGGCGCACGTGCACGTCGACCTCGTGCAGACCTACGGCAAGCTGCCGTTCGACCTCGACGCGTTCGACGTCGACTCGGTCGCGGTCTCCGGCCACAAGTTCCACGGCCCGCGTGGCGCTGGGTTCCTGGCGCTGTCGAGCACCGCCGACGTGCACGCGCTGCTGCCGGCCGGCGGCCAGGAAGGTGGCCTGCGCGGTGGCACCGAGAACGTCGCCGGCGCGGTCGGCCTCGCCGTCGCCGCCGAGCACTGCCTCACCCACCAGGCGCGCATCGAGGCACACACGCGCGACCTCGCCGACCTCGTGCTGGGCCGCGTGCGCGCCGCACTGCCGGACGCCGAGTGCCTCGGCCATCCGGATCGTCACCTGCCGCACGTGCTGTCGCTGCGCCTGCCCGGAGTCAACGGCCAGACGCTGATGCTGCGCTGCGATGCGCGCGGCGTCGCGTTCTCGATCGGCTCGGCGTGCCACGGCGCGCACGACGACATGGCGCTCGAGCACGTGGAGACGCCGGCGAAGGCGAAGAAGCCCGCCGACAATCCGGTGCTGGCGGCGATCGGCCTCGACCGTGCCGCCGCGCGCGAAGTGGTGCGCTTGTCGTTCAGCGGCATGACCACGCACGACGACGCCGAGACCGCGGCGTCGATCCTGGTCGAGGAAGCGCTTCGCCTGCGCGCCGCCAACCCGCGGCCCCCGGCGTTCGGAGCCGGCGCCCGATGAGCGACGCGGCGACGACGCCGGCGATGGCGCAGTACGTGGCGCAGAAGCAGCGCCATCCCGACGCCCTGCTGTTCTTCCGCATGGGCGACTTCTACGAGCTGTTCTTCGAGGACGCGAAGACGGCGGCGAAGGCGCTCGGCATCACGCTGACCAGCCGCAGCAAGGGCGAAGGCGCGATCCCGATGGCGGGCGTGCCGTACCGCGCCGTCGACGGCTACCTGCGCCGGCTCGTGCAGATGGGCCACAAGGTGGCGATCTGCGAGCAGATGCAGGACCCGAAGGACGCCAAGGGCGTGGTCGAACGCGCGGTCGTGCGCGTGGTCACGCCGGGCACGCTGACCGAGGACAACCTGCTCGACGGCCGCCGCGACAACCACCTCGCCGCGGTGCTGCACGGCAAGGACAAGGTCGGCATCGCCTGGGTCGAACTGTCGACCGGCGCGTTCTTCGTCGTCGAGTGCCCGCCCGATCGCCTCGCCGACGAGCTCGCGCGCATCGAGCCCGCCGAGCTGCTGCTGCCCGAGGAACGGCGCGGCGAGCACCGGCACTGGCTGCCGCAGGACTCGGTGCCGATCAGCTTCCGGCCCGCCTACGACTTCGGCACCGAAGGGGCTTCGCGCCTGCTGCAGCAGTTCTTCGCGGTGAAGACGCTCGCCGGCTTCGGCGTGCAGGAGCTGCCGCTGGCGATCGGCGCCGCCGGCGCGCTCGTCACCTACCTGCAGGCGACGCAGCTGTGCGCCTTGCCGCACCTGCGCCGCATCGAGGTCTGGCACGACGGCGCGTTCATGCGGCTCGACCGCGCGACGCGGCAGAGCCTCGAACTGGTGCAGACGATGCGCGACGCCGAGGGCACGTCGCTGCTGCAGATCCTCGACCGCAGCAGCACGCCGATGGGCGCGCGCGCCCTGCGCCACTGGCTGCTGGCGCCGCTCGCGCGCGTGCAGCCGATCGTGCAGCGCCAGGACGCCGTCGCCGAACTGTTCGACGACGGCGAACTGCGCACGCTGGTCACCGGCCAGCTGGCGCAGGTGCTCGACCTCGAACGCCTCGGCTCGCGCGCCGCGTTCGGCCGCGCCAACGGCCGCGACCTGGTCGGCCTGCGGCAGAGCCTCGACCGCCTGCCGCCGCTGTGCGAACGGCTGCGCACGTGCCGCTCCGAACTGCTGTGCTCGCTCGGGCTGTCGCTCGACCCACTGACCGACCTGGCGTCGGCGATCGCCGGCGCGCTGGTCGACGAACCGCCGAACACGATCAAGGAGGGCGGCCTGATCCGCGCCGGCTACAGCCCGGAGCTCGACGAACTGCGCACGCTGGCGCGCGACAGCAGCGAGTGGCTCGCGCGCTACCAGCAGGATCTCGTCGACCGCACCGGCATCCCGAGCCTGAAGGTCGGTTTCAACAAGGTGTTCGGCTACTACATCGAGGTCACGCACACGCACGCCGCGGTGGCGCTGCCGGCGGAGTTCGTGCGCAAGCAGACGACCAAGAACGCCGAGCGCTACGTCACCGACGCGCTGCGCACGTTCGAGAGCAAGGTGCTGAAGGCCGAGGAGAACGGCAAGGCGCTCGAGTACGAGCTGTTCGCTGCGCTGCGCGAACGCGTCGCCGCCGCCGTCGACCGCCTGCAGCGCACCGCGCGCGCGGTGGCCGAGCTCGACGCGGTCGCGGCGCTGGCGACGGTCGCCCGCGAACGCGACTACTGCCGCCCGGTCGTCGACGACTCGCTGCTGCTGCGCATCCAGGACGGCCGCCACCCGGTGCTGGAGGCGACGCACGCGGCCGGCACGTTCGTCGCGAACGACACCGACCTCGAGCCGCCGGGGCGACGCCTCGTTCTGCTGACCGGCCCCAACATGGCGGGCAAGTCGACCTGGATCCGCCAGAACGCGCTGATCGTCGTCATGGCGCAGATCGGCAGCTTCGTGCCGGCGAAGGCGGCGCACATCGGCCTCGTCGACCGCGTGTTCACGCGCGTCGGCGGTGCTGACGACATCAGCCGCGGCGCGTCGACGTTCATGGTCGAGATGACGGAGACGGCGAACATCCTCAACAACGCCACCGCGCGCAGCCTCGTCGTGCTCGACGAGGTCGGCCGCGGCACCAGCACCTACGACGGCATGTCGCTGGCGTGGGCGATCGCCGAGGACCTGCACGACCGCGTGCGCTGCCGCGGGCTGTTCGCGACGCACTACCACCAGCTGATGGACCTGGCCGGCCCCGGCCGCGGCATCGTCAACTGCCGCGTCGCCGTGCGCGAATGGGGCGACGAGATCGTCTTCCTGCACCGCATCGAGCAGGGTGGCACCGACCGCAGCTACGGCCTGCACGTCGCCGCGATCGCCGGCATCCCGAAGCCGGTGCTCGACCGCGCGCGCACGGTGCTGCAGGAGCTCGACGACGAGGGCGCCGCCGTGCGCGACAAGCTGGTCACCGCCCGCGACCGTGCGCGGCCCGGCATGAAGCAGAAGGAACTGTTCGCGCCGCCGCCGGACCCGATCGTCGAGGAGCTCGGCAAGCTCGACCTCGACGAACTGTCGCCGCGCCAGGCGCTCGAACTGCTGCGGCAGTGGCAGGAGCGCCAGCCGAAGGGCAAGTAGCGGCGACGGGTCGGCAGCCGATACGGTGCCCTGCCCGCGAGGAACCCATGAGCGAGACCACGCTGCGCCCCTTCCGCCCCGGCGACGAAGCCGGACTCCTTCGCGGGCACAACCAGATCTTCCCGCCGCGCTCGTTGGCGCACTGGCAGTGGAAGTTCCGCGACAATCCGACCGGCCAGGTCCACACCATGGTGGCCGAACACGAGCGCGACGGCATCGTCGGCGCCTACGTGACGCTGCCGGCGACGTTCCTGGTCGAAGGCAAACCGCGGCTGGTGGGCCAGTGCGTCGACCTGTGGGTGCTGCCGCAGCACCGCCGCGCCGGCCCGCGGCCCGGTCTGTTCGTCAACCTCGCCCTCGCCCACTACGAACGCTGGGGCGGCGACGGCCCGGACCAGAACTCGTTCCACCACGGCTGGCCGATCGCGACCTGGCGCATCGGCCAGAAGTACCTGCGCTACGAAGCGGTCCGCGACTGGGACTTCCTGTTCCGCGAGGTGCCGCCCGGTGGCCTGCCGCCGCGCGCGGTGTCGGGCGACCTCGAGGTGCGCAGCGTCGCCCGCTTCGGCGCCGACGTCGACACACTGTGGGCCGCGTTCGCCAGGACGACGAAGCTCGCCTGCGTGCGCGATGCGAAGTACCTGAACTGGCGCTACGCCGACGCGCACGACGCGCAGTACGAACTGCTCGAGTGCCGCGACCGCCGCAGCGGTGCGCTGCGCGGCGTCGCCGTGCTGACGCGGCGCGACTTCGTCATGCCGAACACGTTCTTCGTCGTCGACTGGCTGGTGCCGGGCGACGACCACGACGCGACCGCGGCGTTGGTGGCGGCGGCCGAACGCCGCGCCGGCGAGACCGGGGCGAGCGTGCTGGCGACGCTGTTCCAGCACCGCGACCCGCGCTTCCTGCAGTTCCAACGCCTGGGCTTCCTCGTCTACGGCACCAGCTACTTCCAGGTGGTGATCCCGTTCGACGTGCACGATCGCGAGTTCTACGCCGAGCACTGGTACCACACGCTCGGCGACTCCGACCTGATCTGAGGCACCAGGAAGGGCCGAGCGGTTCAGCCGCGGCCGCGCACGGCCAGCACGATGACGGCGCCGAACGCGGCGACGAACAGCAGCGCGAAGACGATGATCCAGATGCCGTTGGTGCGACGTTCGGGGGTGCTCACGTGCGCATGCCTCCGAACAGCACGGCGCCGAGCGAACCGAACACGATCGTCGGCGTCCACGCCGCCACCACCGGGTGCAGCATCGTGGTGCCGTCGGGCGCGACGCGCTGGCCGAGGCTCTGGCAGATCAGGTCGAGCAGCAGGTAGCCGGCGCACAGGGCGATCGCACCGAGCAGGCGCTCGACGCGGGTACCGCGCTCGTAGTAGACGGCCAGCGGCAGCGTCAGCAGCAGCAGCAACAGGCACGACAGCGGATGCGTGACGTGCCGGTGCAGCGCCAGGCGGATGTCGGGGCGATTCGGGCGCAAGCCCAGCATCTGCCATAGTTCGCTGTAGCCCAGCAACTCGGGCTCGATGCTGTCGCGACTCTGCTGCATCAGCAGCTCGGGAGTCAGGTCGGGGCGCTCGAGCCACTCGCGCGGCGCGTAGTCGATCGTCGGCGCCAGGTTGCCGCCGCCACCGGGCCGGCTGCAGCGACCGCCGACGAGTCGCCAGTCGCGACGTTGTTCGTCCCACTGCGCGCTGTCGGCCGACAGCAGCTGGCAGTCGGCGGCGAGGTCACCCTGCACCAGCAGGGCGACGCGCTCGATCGTGCGCGTGCGCGGCAGGAACTTCCACCCGTAGAAGTACTGCCGTTCGCCGTTCTCGTCGCGCTCGTGCACCAGCGCCTTCTGTTCGTCGCTGCCCTGCTTCAGCCGCGCCTGCGCGCTGGCGATGTCGGAGCCGACGTGCGGCACCACCCATTCCCAGCACGCGGCCATGCCGACGCCGGCGCCGGCACCGAGCAGCAGCACCGGCAACAGCACGCGCCGGATGCTGCGGCCGACGAACAGCATCGGCACCACCTCGTTGGCGTGCTGCAGGCGCGCGACGGTGAACATCGCCGCGGTCACCACGGCGAACGGCGTCACCGTCGTGATCAGCACCGGCACCATGCGGGCGTAGAAGCCCAGCAGGCCCAGCACGAGCCCGCCCCAGTCGAGGCCGTCCTGTTCGGCGCCGCTGGCGAACTTGCCGACGTTGTTCAGCAGGTGCATCAGCACCGCGAGGAACAGGAAGAACAGCAGCGCCGCCAGGAACGCGCCCAGCGCGATGCGGCCGACGTAACGGTCGAGGAGGCTCATCGCCGCAGCACCCTCCGCAGCACCGGCACGCCGAACAGCGCCAGCAGCACCATCGGCAGCCAGCCGAACACCGGATTGCGGGTCGCGACCGTGGCGTGCACGCCGAGCATGTCGCCGACGTAGAACAGCACCAGCGGCACCAGCGTCAGCAGCAGCGCGAACACGCGGCCGCGCTCGCGCGACAGCTCGCCGAGGGCGTAGCCGATCGGGCCCAGCACGGCCGGCATCAGCGAAGCGCAGCAGCGACGGAACAGCGTCATCCACGCGGCGTGCGGCTCGGGATGCACGTCGCGCAGCACCTCGGCCAGCAGCTGGTCGGAGCGCAGGTCGGCGTCGCCGTCGGCGCGGCGGTTGCGGTTGCCGATGTCGTCCGCCGGCACCGAGAACACGATGTCCTCGCGGTTGTGGCCGCCGCCGATCGGATCGCGCACGCCGGTCAGCACGATCGAGATCATCACGTCGTCCTCCTGGAACTCCGGGATCGTGACCTTGTCGACGAACAGGATCGGCGACTCCATGCCCTGCAGCTGGCGCGGGCAGTAGATGCGGCAGTCGCGGTAGGCACCGGCCTCCTGCTCGCGGTAGGTCATCACGAACCCGGTGTCGAGCAGCTTGATGCGGTCGGTGCCCAGGCGCAGGTTCAGGATGACGTTGCGCATCACGTCGGCGACGACGTGGTACTTGTGGTAGTGCACCCACGGGATCACGTAGTGCATCGCCAGCGACGCGCCGAACGACAGGAACGTGCCGAGCAGCAGCGCCGCGGTCATCGGCACGCGCGGCGAGATGCCGGCGGCGCGGATCGCCACCAGTTCCCGGTCCTGCGCGGCGCGCGTGTAGGTCATCACCGTCGCCAGCAGGAACGAGATCGTCAGCAGGTGCTGCATCGAGTCGAGCGCGAACAGCACCGTGATGACCAGCGCGTCCGTCAGCGTGCCGCCGGCCGCGCGCTGGATGCCGCGGTAGATGAACGACACCAGCGCGATCGCGAACAACACGAGGAACGTGACGGATGCGTTGACCGCCAGTTCTCTCAGGTAGTATCGGTGCAGCCGCCACATCACGCCGCTCCATGGTTCCGCATCCCTCGACGCCGGGCAACGACCCGTTGCCGCAATCCGTCGCAGCCGCCGTCGCACCAGGCAGCCAGGCAGTTGCAGTCGAGCACGGCCGTGCGCGCGCGACGGCGGCACCGGCAATCGCCGGCGCGCTGCGCGAACTGCTCGGCGAAGACGTGCGGGCCTGGATCGACCACGGTTTCGAAGTCGTCAAGGAGCGAACCGTGCGCCTCGTGCTGCGCGGCGCGATCGCCGGCGTTCCGGTGCACGCCAAGGTGTTCCGCCCCGATCGCTTCGCCGACCGGGCGCGCGACCTGCTGCGCGGCGACCGCGCGCGGCGCGAACACGACCACCTGGTGCG
>CANGSN010000140.1 GCA_947455805.1 Planctomycetota bacterium | reverse complement strand
CGTCGACCTGGAAGCGCAGCAGCGGACGGATCATCCGCTCGAGCGGCCGCGTCGGCGCCAGTTCCTGCGCCAGCACCGAGTCGAGCGTGCGGCCGCTGACGAAGCGCGCCGACGCCGCGACCTTGGCGCAGTAGGCGGCGGCGGCTTCGAGCAGGGCGCGCGGCGCCTTGTCCTGGGCCGGGAGCGGTGGTGCCGACAACAGCGCGGCCAGGGCCGAAGCGGGCAGTAGCGCCGAGACAGCGGCGGCTACGACGCGCATGGTCGCATGCTACGGCCGAGGGTGGGGCGGTGCAGGGCTGTCGTCACCGGCGCGATCGCGTAGCTTCGCGCGCATGCGCAGGCATCGTGGGTCGGCTCGGTCGTGGTCGTCGTTCGCGCTCGCCTGGCTCGGCGCTTGCGCGGGCGGCCCGCCGCCGCGGCCGGCTCAGGACCACGAGCTGCCGGTGGTGCGCCAGCGCTGCGAGGTCATGTTCGCCGCTGCTGCGGGCGCTCGCTGCGAACTGTGCCGCGACGCGGACGCGCTGGCAGCTCAGCTGCGCGAACTCGGGGTGGCGCTGCCACCGGAATGCGCACCGGGCTCGGCGGACGACGTGCTCGTGGTGGTGCCGCACGACGGCGTCGGCGCCGCGTCGTTGGCCCTCGCGACGGAAGAAGGCGTCGACGTGTTGACGTTCGTCGCCGCGGCGTCCGCGCGCGCTGGCCGCGTCGCCCAGTTGGTGGTGTTGCCGCGGCGAAGTTGCCAGCTGGCCGTGGTGTGGCGGCACGCGGTGCCAGCACTCGGCGAGAAGACGCTGCGCGTGTTCGTGCGCGACGAGACGCGCTGACGGCGGGACGTTCGCACCCGAGGTTGGCGAGCGGTAGGGCTTGCCCGAAGCTGCCTCAGCCGCCGGGCGGTGACGCCGCTACGGACAAGGCCAGGCGCGCGCGGTGGTGCGGGAGCGGTCCGCTGTGCGCATGACGATCCACGCCTCGGCGCCGGCCGCCGCGCGCAGCACCGCCGCGATCCGCCAGATGGTCGGCCACACACCGCTGCTCGAGGTGCTCTACCGCCGCGACGGTCGCGAGCGCCGGCTCCACGCCAAGTACGAGTCGATGAACATGACCGGCTCGGTCAAGGATCGCATGGCGTGCCACATCCTGGCCGAAGCCTACGCCAGCGACGTGCTGCAGCCGGGCGACACGATCGTCGAGGCGAGCAGCGGCAACACCGGCATCGCGTTCGCGGCGCTCGGTGCCGCCCTCGGGCATCCGGTGCGCATCTACATGCCGGACTGGATGAGCAAGGAGCGCTCGCTGCTGATCGCCAGCTTCGGCGCCGAGATCGTGCCGGTGTCGGCGGCCGAGGGTGGGTTCGTCGGTTCGGTGCAGCGCGCCGAGCGCTTCGCGCGCGAGCACGAGGGCGTGTTCCTGCCGCGGCAGTTCGAGAGCCAGGCGAACGTGCGTGCGCACGCCAGCACGACCGGGCCGGAGATCCTGCTGCAGCTCGAGGCGTTCGGGCGGCGACCGAGCGCGTTCGTCGCCGGCGTCGGGACCGGCGGCACCGTCATGGGCGTCGGGCGCGCGCTGCGCTCGGTGTTCCCGAAGGTGCGTGTGCACCCGCTGGAGCCGGAATACTCGCCGACGCTGCGCACCGGCCACCAGGTCGACAAGCACCGCATCGCCGCCATCAGCGACGAGTTCGTGCCGGCGGTCGTCGACCTCGACTGGCTCGATCCGGTGGTCGACGTGTGGGACGGCGACGCCATCCTGATGGCGCAGGCCCTGGCCAAGGGGCTCGGGCTCGCGGTCGGCATCAGCTCGGGCGCCGACTTCCTCGGCGCCACCAGCTGGTCGAGCAACTCGGCGACGCGGGGGCGGTGGTCACCGTGTTCTGCGACAGCAACAAGAAGTACCTGTCGACCGACCTCTGTCGCGAGGATCCGGTGCGCGACGACGACCTGGCGCCGCACCTCGAGCTGGTCGGCTTCCGCGCCGTGCGGTGAGCCACTCGGTTCATCGCGGCGCGCCGCCCACTTGCCACGTCACTTCTTCTCGCCGCCGTTGTCGTTGCCGGCCTGCTTCTTCAGCTCCGGCAGGATCTGCTCGATGCGCTTGGCGACCGGCGAGTTCGGCACCAGGCCCTTCGCCTCTTCCAGGGTCTTGATCGCGGCGGCGGCGTCGCTCTTCACGTCCATCGTGACCATGCCCTTGAAGAACAGCGCCAGCTGGTGCTGGATCTTGCTCTTCGGCGCCGCGATGACCTTGTCGAGTTCGGTCAGGGCCTTGTCGCCCTCGTTGTTCTGCATGAACGGGCCGATCATCTCCTGCAGCGCCTGGGCCTCGGTCTCGAGCTCCTTCTCCTCGGCAATCTCCTTGACCTTGGCTTCGTACTTATCCTTCAGCTTGCCCTTGCCGTCGGCGTCGAGCTTGACGATCTCCTCCATCGCCGCGAGGTGGTGGTTCCTGACCACTTCGGCGTCGATGCTGCTCAGCGCTTCGTCGAGCGCGGTCGCGCGCTCCATGCCCTGCTTGCCGGTGGCGCGAGTCATCGCCGCCTGGAACGCGGCGCCCTTCTTCTTCATCTCGGCCAGCATGGCGACGTACTTGTCAGGACCACCGGCTTCGTAGCCGGTCTGGCCGTAGACCGCGCCGTCGGCGTCGGTCAGGAGGATCGTCGGGTAGCCGCGGATCGCGTACTGCTTGCCGAGCTGCTCGTTCTGCTTCTTGATCTCCGGGGTGACGAGGCTCTCGTCGTTCGGGAAGTCGAGCTTGACCAGGACGAAGTCCTTCGGTGCCGAGCCGGTGAAGGCGCTCTGCGAGAACACTTCCTTGTCGAGCTTGATGCACCAGCCGCACCAGTCGGAGCCGGTGAAGTCGATCAGCAGGTCCTTCTTCTCGGCCTTCGCCTGTTCCTTGGCCTTGGCGAAGTCTTGGATCCAGAGGTCCTTCGACTCTTGGGCTAAGGCCGGCAGCAGTAGGAACGGCAACACGAAGGCGAAACGGCGCATCAAGGTTCTCTCGTACGTTGGGGTAGGCAGCCGCCGATGCTACGAGGGATGGGCACAGGCGGCGCGTTCGAACCCGGGAATCCCCCGGCGTGGCCGCCGGCGGGCGCGCGGGCGGCCGGTGGCTTGTCGGCGGCCGCGCGGCTAGCATTCTGCGCGACGCTCCTCGTCGGCGAGCCGGGTGCACCCCGGTGCCGGGTGGGCGTTCGGCACGCCAAGCACCATGGAAAACCCCGAACTTGCCGTCATCGGCCTCACGTGCAACGTGGTTGGCGTGTTCTTCCTGGCGAACTCGATCCGCTTCCGTGAGCCGCACAAGGCCCTGGCGGACGCGCTCGGGGTCGGCGGCCGCAGCCTGCTGAAGGTGCGGGACACCGCCCTCAACAACATGCAGGTGATCATCGGGTTCCTGTTCCTGACCACCGGCTACCTGCTGCAAGTCGTGGCCAAGTGGGAGATGGAGCTGACGACGCTGCTGTTCTGCGCCGGCATCATCGCCTTCGCCGGGGCGGTCTACTCGATCGGTGCCTACAGCTCCCGCCGAGCCTTCCGCCGGCTGCTGCGCGAGTGGTTCCAGAGCGAGCAATGGTCGTTCCAGGACGACATGGAGCTGACCAAGGAGATCGGCGAAGTGCTCGGCGTGCCGCTGGCCAAGGACATGACGGTCGAGGCCTACGTGCACAAGGTGCGGCAGGCTCTCGGCGTGTCGAACACGCCGAAGACCGGCGGCCCGAACGACCGCGGCCGGCGGCTGCCGCTGCCTGGCCGCTGAGAGCCTGAGAAGAAATCATGCTTCGGGCTCTCGGAATCATGTTTGGCGGCTGCATTCGCAGCCGCGCAGAGGCTTCGCAAGGATTCTCTTTCAGCCTCTGAGAGCCCGGTGCCGTGCGGCCCGCAGGCGCGAGCGCGGCAGGCCAGCGACCCCGGGGCGTGCCCGCGCAGGAATCTTGCCTCACCGGCGCCGTTTTCTCGGGGGGCCGTTCCCCCTAGGGCGTGAATCCACCCGTGCTTTGGCGTCGCCTCCGTCGTCCCGTTCGTGAGCTCTGTCGCGGCTTCGTCGACCTGCTGCTGCCGCCGGTGTGCGCCAGTTGCGGCGCCGCTGCCGACGATCTCTGTCCGCCTTGCCGGAGCCAGCTGGGCTGGCGCCCGGCCTGCGGCTGCACCCGCTGCGGTGAGCCGGTGCTGGCAGCGGGATCCGCCTGTGGCCGCGATCATCGCGAGCTGCAGAACCTGGCGCAGCTCGTCGCGCCATGGCGCTACGCCGGCACCGGCGGGGCGCTGGTCCGACGATTCAAGCTCGACGGCAATGTGGCCGCCGGCCGGCTGATGGTGCGCGCCGCTGCCGATGCATGGCGGGCGTCCCTGCGGCTCGGTTGGGGGCGCGCGGTGCTGGTCCCGGTGCCGCTGCACGGGCGCCGCCGCCGGTTGCGCGGCTTCGATCAGGCGGCGTGGCTGGCGGAGAACCTCGCGGCCAGGCTACGCGCACCATGCGTGGTGGGCTGCCTCCGGCGCCTGCAGGCGACCCTGCCCCAGGGCGACCCCCGGGTTCGGTCGCGCATTGAGAACGTCGCAGAAGCGTTCGCCGTGCGCGATGCCCGGTCCGTGGTCGGGCGCCGCGTCGTGCTGGTCGACGACGTGTTCACGTCCGGTGCCACGCTGCGGCGGTGTGCCGTGTTGCTGCTCGCGGCGGGGGCGAAGGAGGTCGCTGGGCTCACGGTGTGCCGCAGCTGAGGCGACCGGTCAGCGCGCGCTGGGCGCCAGCGCAGCGGTGAAGAAGTCGAGGACGTCGGGCGTGGCGATCTGGACGATCGTCAGGTGCTCGACGTCTGCATACTCGCGGAGCTCGCCCTTGCTGCCTGCGCGCTGCAGGGCCGCATGCAGCTGCAGGGCGTTGCCGCGCGCGAAGTCGCGGCTGCCGATGCCGACGAAACTCGGCAGGGAGAGGCGGGCGTTGGCCGGGACGCGGCCGCCGCCGCCCAGGGCTGCGATGGCGCGGTAGTTCGCCCCTGGCGCCACGGCGGCGGCGACCGCCTGCATCGCGCCCATCGAATGGCCGACCAGCACCACGCGCTGGCGGTCGATCGGCCAGCGCGTGGCCATCGCCTCGAGCAGTGCTGGCAGATCGACGCCTCCGAGCAGACCGCAGCGGGGAGCGATCACGAACCAACCGCGCTCGACGCAGGCCTGCACGAGGGCGCCGTTGCCGTAGGCGTCGAAGAACATGTTCTCGGAGCCTCCCGCGCCGTGGAGGGCGACGACCACCGGCAGTCGTTCGTCGGCCTTGGCTCCGGTCGGGATGGCGATGCGAGCAACCTGGGAACGGGTCGGCGAGGGAACCGCGATCCAGTGCTGGCCGGGGCGCGCGAGCAGGTCACTCGGCTTACCACTCGCAACAGCCGCTGCGAGTGCTTCCGCCTCGCCCAGGATCGCTGCGCCCGGCAGCGTCGTCTCCTCGCGTTTGCTGGAGCGCATCGACTGTAGCATGCCCGCCAGCAACCGAAGGGACTCGGTGTCGACGTCGCGGGAAGCGGCGAGCTTGGCGCAAGCCGAGAGCCGGTCGATCCGCTCCACGGCGTTGGCGACGACCGATATGGGCTGCTGCCGGGTCAGCAGCACTCGCTTGCCAGCGAACACCCGCCAGTGGAGCACGTGCTCGCCTTCGGCCAGCTTCGTCAGGCGGACGTCGAATGGGGCAGGCAAGGCGGGCACCGCGGTGCTGTCGGGGACCGTCTCGTCGCCGATCCAAACCGCCAACCGGAGATCCTCGGGCTGTTCGCCGAAGCGACGGATGGCGAGCCCCAGTTCCGTGGGGAGGGTGGCCTCGGTGGCTTCCACAAGGCGCCACTTGGGGCGCAGGCTGAGGGCGTTCGCGAACAGCATGTCCGCCGCGGCCTGGACGTCGCGCAGGGCCAGCTCCGCCTCGCTGAGGGATCGGGCCGTGGCGGCGAGGTCGAACGCGAAGAAGCCTGAGACGGCTTGCTCGATGTGAGCGAGACCGGTCTTGCGATGGGCAGGATCCGCAACGGCTGCGAGGCTTCGCTCGACTGCCCGGAGGCGCAGGCTGAGCTCGAGTCGGTCGACTTGGGAGACCAGGGGCAGCGTCAAGAAAGCGAGTGCGAGCAGGGCTGGGAGAGGCATGTCGGGAGGGTTCGCGGGAGGTGGCTCTGGGATGCTCTTCGCGCATTCTCCCTCGGCACCGGAATCGGAGCCAGGCACTGTCGTAAGTGGCGCCCTCGCGGTGGCTAGCGATCGGCTTCCGAGTGCTCGAAGAAAAAACTGATGCGAGTTCTTGACCCATCCCGATCACTCGCTACCTTCTCCCGCCCCTCGCACGAGACCGAACGCGCAAGCGTCGGAGTCGGAGCGAGTGATCTTTGACATTCTGGGTGGCCTCGAAGAGAAGCGTGTGAGCTTTTAGAGAAGCCAGATCGGCACAGCCGAGTCTGGCGGCCGCTCGGTCCCGCAAGGGATCGGGTAAGCGACGCCAAGAAAGAACATCTTCCAAGTGAAGGGTTTGATCCTGGCTCAGAACGAACGTTGGCGGCGTGGATGAGGCATGCAAGTCGAACGCGAAAGCCGCAAGGTGAGTAGAGTGGCGGACGGGCGAGTAACACGTAATCAAGCTACCTGCGAGACGGGGATAACTTCGGGAAACCGAAGCTAAGACCCGATAGTCTGCCGGGACCGCATGGTTCTGGTAGTAAATGGGCGGGATCCCTCGGGATCGCCTGCTCGCAGAGGTGATTGCGGCCCATCAGCTAGTTGGTAGGGTAACGGCCTACCAAGGCAACGACGGGTAGCCGGCCTTAGAGGGTGGTCGGCCGCACTGGGACTGAGACACTGCCCAGACTCCTACGGGAGGCTGCAGTCGAGAATCTTCCGCAATGGGCGAAAGCCTGACGGAGCGACGCCGCGTGGAGGACGAAGGCCTTCGGGTTGTAAACTCCTGTCACGAGTTAAGAAGGTGGTTCTTCGAACAGAGGGATCATTTGACGTAAGCTCGAGAGGAAGCACTGGCTAACTCTGTGCCAGCAGCCGCGGTAATACAGAGAGTGCAAACGTTGTTCGGAATTACTGGGCTTAAAGCGCGCGTAGGCTGCATCGTAAGTGTCTGGTGAAATCCCACGGCTCACCCGTGGAACTGCCAAGCATACTGCGGTGCTAGAGTGTGGTAGGGGAGAGCGGAACTCCTGGTGGAGCGGTGAAATGCGTAGATATCAGGAGGAACACCGGTGGCGAAGGCGGCTCTCTGGTCCATAACTGACGCTGAGGTGCGAAAGCTAGGGGAGCAAACGGGATTAGATACCCCGGTAGTCCTAGCTGTAAACGATGGGCACTAGCTTGGGGTCTCCCTGTGTGATCCCAGGTGAAGTAAAAATGATAAGTGCCCCGCCTGGGGAGTATGGTCGCAAGGCTGAAACTCAAAGGAATTGACGGGGGCTCACACAAGCGGTGGAGCATGTGG
>CANGSN010000139.1 GCA_947455805.1 Planctomycetota bacterium | reverse complement strand
CGCAGCCGCCAGACGGACAGCACGTCGCACGAGTGGCGCAGCGCGATCGGCACGACGTCGAAGCCGCGCTCGCGGGCGACGCGTTCGGCGGCGCTGCCGGCGGGTGCCACGAGCAGCTGCGGCACAGAGCGCGCGCGCAGGCCTTCCATCAGCAGGAACACCTGCACCTCGCCGCCGCTCCACGCGCGCTCCGGGTCGACGTGGACCACGGGGCCGCGGAACGGCGGCAGCTCGGCGCGGCCGGTCTGGGCCTGCGCCGCTCCGCTCACAGGATCGCGTCTTCGCCGGTGAGCTGGCGGCCGATGATCAGGCCGTGGATGTCGTGCGTGCCCTCGTAGGTGATGACCGACTCGAGGTTGCACATGTGGCGCATCATCTGGTACTCGTCGGTGATGCCGTTGGCGCCGAGGATGTCGCGGCCGATGCGGCAGCACTCGAGCGCCATCCAGCAGCTGTTGCGCTTGGCCATCGACACGTGGAAGTGCTGCATGGTGCCGGCTTCCTTCATCTTGCCGAGCTTCCAGCACATCAGCTGCGCCTTGGTGATCTCGGCCGCCATCCACACCAGCTTGTTCTGCACCAGCTGGTACTTGGCGATCGGCTTGTCGAACGAGATGCGCATCTTGCTGTAGCGACAGGCCTCGTCGAAGGCGGCCTGGGCGGCGCCGATGGCGCCGAAGGCGATGCCGTAGCGCGCCTGCGTCAGGCAGCTCAGCGGGCCCTTGAGGCCTTCGATGCCCGGCAGCATCTGCGACTTGTGGATGCGCACGTCCTCGAGCACCAGCTCGCTGGTGTCCGACGCCCGCAGCGAGAACTTGTTCTTGATCGGCTTGCCCTGGTAGCCCTTGGTGCCCTTGTCGACCAGGAAGCCGCGCACGACGCCGTCGAGCTTGGCCCAGACGATGCCGACGTCGGCGGTGGTGCCGTTGGTGATCCAATACTTGCTGCCGTTCAGCACGAAGTGGTCGCCGTCGCGCACCGCCTTGGTCAGCATGCCGCCCGGGTTGCTGCCGAAGTCCGCCTCGGTCAGGCCGAAGCACCCGATCAGCTTGCCGGCCGCCATCTTCGGCAGGTACTTCTGCTTCTGCTCCTCGCTGCCGTAGGCCCAGATGGGATACATGCACAGCGAGCCCTGCACCGAGACGAACGAGCGCAGGCCGCTGTCGCCGCGCTCGAGCTCCTGGCAGATCAGGCCGCTGGCGATCGGGCTCAGGCCGGCACAGCCGTAGCCGGTCAGCGAGGCGCCGTAGACGCCCATCTCGCCGAGTTCCGGGATCAGGTGGGTCGGGAACGTCGCGGCGCGATTGTGCTCCTCGATGATCGGCATGAAGCGATCCGAGACCCACTGCCGCACCGTGTCGCGGATCATCCGCTCCTCGTCGGAGTAGAGTTCGTCGACGTTGTAGAAATCGAGTGCCTTGTAGGGATCGCTCATGGTGCGATGGAGTGTGCGGGGGCGAGCACGATAGCGTGGCGACCCGCCAAGGAAAGACGCGCCACGCGGCTTCGCACCCGTGGAAGACCAGGATGCACGACCGAATTGCGACTCGCTGTGCCTGCTGCGGCCATGCGACCGAAGGCGCCGCATGCCGCCGTTGCCGCGGCGCGTTGACGGCGCTGCGCCGCCCCTACGCACTCGTACCGGGACGCGGTGCGCCGCCGGCCGATCTGTGGCGCGGCCTGCGGGAAGTGCACCGCGCGGTGTTCGCGCTGCTGCACGAACGGGCGTTCCTCGGCCTGCTGCGGCTGCCGGTGGCCGCCAACCTGCTGGCGTTCCTGCTGGTCTACGTGGGCGGTGCCTGGCTGCTGACCCCGTGGTGCACGGCCGCATTCGCGTCGACGTGGCCGCTGCTCGACAGCGTGCGCGCGGCCAACGCCGAGCACGGCCCGACGCGTTGGCTCGCCGCGTGTGCCCTGCTGCTCGGCCCGCCGCTGCTCGACGTGGTCTGTGGTGCCCTGCAGGAGCCGCTGCGGGTCGCCGCCGAGCGCGCGATGGTCGGCCCCGAACAAGGCGACGACGCCCACCACACGGTGCTGCGGCTGCGCGAACGGGCACAGGTGCTGGCGGCGGCCCTGCTGGCGCTGCCGGCGGTGCTGGCGCTGGTCCTGGTGCCATACGTGTGGCTGCCCTTGCTCGTGGCGCTCGGCGCTGCGACCGCCGCCGTGGTGTGGTTCGAGCCACCCATGGCCGAACGCGGACTCGCCCTGCCAGCCCGCCTCGAGCTGCTGTGGCGAAACCGCTGGCGCGCGCTGGGCACCGGCCTCGGCCTGCAGTTCGCGGTGTTCGTGCCGTTCGTCAACGTGCTGGCGCTGGCGCCGGTGGCGACGATCGCCGCGACCTCGGCCTACCTGCAGTTCGAGAAGAGCCGCCCCGCCGCCGCACCTACGGCTGCAGCGTGATCCGCAGACCCGGCGACGACGACCAGCCGAACGGCGTCGGCGTGCACTGCTGCGGTGGCCACAGCCACAGGCTCTGGGCATGCAACTCGAGGCCGACGAGATTCGACGACGGCGGGATGCCGAAGCCGAAACGACCGACGCCGGCGGCGGTGGCGACCTGCGGCAGCAGCACGAAGAACGGCGAGGCGAGGTCGACGTGCACCAGGAAGCCGAGCCCGACGTCGACGCCGGCGAGCACCTCGTCGCCGGCCAGCGCACAGAGCCCGAGACCGTTCGCCGGGGCGCCGAGCGTGCGCACGACGAACTGTGGGTGCCCGATCACCGGCGACGACTCGGCGGTGATCGCGTGTGGTCCGGCACAGCCCGCCGTGCCGGTGCCGTAGGCTGCGACACCGACCAGCGGGTTGCCGACCGGTGCGATCTTGAAGACCCTGCCCGAGTAGTCGCAGACGTAGAGTTCGCCCAGGCCGTCTTCGCCGAAGGCGGTCGGTCCGACCAGCACGTGCCCAGGCGGCGGCGTCAACTCGGCGGTGCGGTCGACATACTGCGCCACCGCGGCCCCGACCTTGCGGAACGACCAGATCTTCACCATGGACCAGTCGGCGAAGAAGTAGGTGCCACGCAGGTCGGGGATGGCGACCCCGCGGTAGACGAAGCCGCCGATCACGCTGTGGCTCGTCGGCGGACCGTAGTCGAACAAGGGCGTCGTCAGGCTCGGAGAACCACAGACACAAACGGTGGACCCGTTGCACTGCGACCCGGTCATGCACTTCCAACCGTAGTTGCGTCCGCCGCTCGCCGGCGGTTCGAAGTTGATCTCCTCCCGGAAGCCACCGACGTCCCCGATCCACATGTCGCCGGTCAGGCGATCGAACGAGAAGCGCCAGGGATTGCGCAGGCCCAGGGCCCAGATCTCGTCGCGCGGGTCGCCCGGACCAACGAATGGATTGTCGGCCGGGATCCCATACGGCAGCGGCGGCTGCGGGTGATCGACATCGAGGCGCAGCATCTTGCCCAGCAGGCTGTCGCCGCGTTGCGCGTGGTTCTGGGGATCGTCGGGCCACAGCGGCGGAGCACTGCCGCCATCGCCCGTGGAGACGTAGAGCATCCGATCGGGGCCGAACGCGATCATGCCGCCGTTGTGGTTGCCGTGGATGCCCGGCACTTCGAGCAGCGTCGTCGCGCTGGCCGGATCGGCGATGTCGGGATTCGCGCCGCTGACCTGGAATCGCTTCAGCACCTGCCGCGGGAACGGGAACCCGCTGTGCAACACGTAGAAGGTGCCGTTGGTGGCGTAGTCGGGGTGGAACGCGAGTCCGAGCATGCCCAGCTCACCGCCGTAGGAGACGATTCCCTGGTTGGTCAGGTCGAGGAACGGAGTGGGCAGCAACACGCCGTTCCGCACGATGCGGATGCGCCCCGGCAGCTCGACCACGAAGGCTCGGGTCAGGTCGCCCGGAGGCGCGGTCACCAGCACCGGAACCTGCAGGCCGGTCGCCACCAACTGCAGCTGCAGCGGTGTCTGTGCGCAGAGGCTGGCGCCGACCGAGCAGGCGACGACGAGCAGCCAGGAGATGATGCAGCAGCGCGAACTTGTTCCCACGGGCCTTCGCTCCTTTGACGAGCCTTGGATCCTAGGCGCGCACGAGGCCGGCGCACAGCCCTTGTTCTCGCCTCGAGATCTCGCCTCGGCCCGACCCGGCTCCTAGCCTGTCCGCCCCCATGAGCCGCCAGATCCTGGTCACCAGCGCCCTGCCCTACGCGAACGGGCCGATCCACCTCGGCCATCTGGTCGAATACATCCAGACCGACGTGTTCGCGCGGTTCCAACGGCTGCGTGGCCACCGCGTCGCCTACCTCTGCGCCGACGACACGCACGGCACGGCGATCATGATCCGCGCGCAGAAGGAAGGGCGCACGCCGGAGCAGCTGATCGCCGACATGGCGGTGCAGCACCAGCGCGACTTCGCCGCGTTCGGCATGTCGTTCGACCACTACGGCTCGACCAACAGCCCGGCCAACCTGGCGATCGCCACCGGCATCTGGCAGCGCCTGCGCGAGCGGCAGCTGGTGGTCGAGCGCTCGGTCGAACGGCTCTACGACCCGGTGCAGAAGACCTTCCTCGCCGACCGCTTCGTCGTCGGCGAGTGCCCGCGCTGCGGGGCCGCCGAGCAGTACGGCGACAGTTGCGAGAAGTGCGGCTCGACCTATCCGGCGACCGAGCTGAAGAATCCGCGCAGCGTGCACTCGGGCGCCAAACCGGAGCTGCGGCCGAGTTCGCAGCTGTTCGTGCGCCTCGAGCCGCTGCAGTCGTTCCTGGCGGAGTGGACGCAGAAGAGCGGCGCCCTGCAGGGCGAGGTCGCCAACTACCTCGCCGGGCACTTCCTCGACAAGCCGCTGCAGGACTGGGACGTGTCGCGCCCGGCCCCGTACTTCGGCTTCGAGATCCCGGACGCCAAGGGCCAGTTCTGGTACGTCTGGTTCGACGCGCCGATCGGCTACATCGCGGCGACCAAGGAGTGGTGCGAGCGCACCGGGCAGTCGCTGGACGCCTGGTGGAAGAACCCGCAGTGCGAGGTCGTGCACTTCCTCGGCAAGGACATCACCTACTTCCACACGCTGTTCTGGCCGGCCCTGCTGCACGTCGGCGGCTACCAGCTGCCAAAGCGCGTGCAGATCCACGGCTTCCTGCGCGTCGGTGGCGAGAAGATGTCGAAGTCGAAGGGCACCTTCGTCACCGCCGAGCGCTACCTGCAGCACCTCGACGCCGAGTGGCTGCGCTACTATTACGCGAGCAAGCTGAGCAGCAAGATCGACGACCTCGACTTCCAGGAGGACGAGTTCGTCGGCAAGGTCAACAGCGACCTCGTCGGTCGCGTCGTCAACCTGGCGAGCCGCTCGGCGCGCTTCGTCGAGGCGACCGGCCTGTCGGCGAACTACCCGGCCGACGGCGGCCTGTTCGCCAGGGCCGCGGCGCAGAGCGAAGCGATCGCCGCCGCCTACGAGGCCTGCGACTACCGCGAAGCGATGCGCCTCGTGATGCTGCTGGCGGACGCCGCCAACGAGTATGTCGAGCAGAAGCAGCCGTGGACGCTGAAGAAGGACCCGGCGAAGGCGCAGGATCTGCAGGACGTCTGCACCGTGGTGCTGAACCTGTTCCACCAGATCGCCGTCTACCTGCAGCCGGTGCTGCCGAAGCTCGCGGCCAAGGCCGGCGCGTTGCTCGGCAGCGCCTGCGATCGCTGGGAGCTCGTGCAGCGGCCGCTGGTCGGCAGCAAGGTCGCGAAGTTCGAACACCTGATGACACGCGTCGAAGCCGACAAGGTGAAGGCGATGTTCACGCCGGAGCCTTCGGCACCGGCTGTGCCGACGCTGCCGCCCAAGGCCGCGGCCGCCACCCCATCCGCGGCGGCGGTCGCCAGCGCGGCGGCGACGCCGGCGACGACCGCGGGCGCCAACGATGCGCTGCAGAAGGAACCGCTGGCGGCGGAGATCACCATCGACGACTTCCAGAAGGTCGACCTGCGCGTCGCACTCGTCGTCGCCGCGGAGGCGGTGCCGGAGGCGAAGAAGCTGCTGCGGCTGACGCTGAGCCTCGGCAGCGGGCCGACCCGCAATGTGTTCGCCGGCATCAAGAGCGCCTACGAACCCGCGAAGCTGGTCGGGCGATTGGTCGTCATGGTCGCCAACCTGGCGCCGCGCCAGATGAAGTTCGGCCTCAGCGAAGGCATGGTCATCGCCGCAGGCACCGACGGCGAAGTGTTCCTGCTGTCGCCCGACCTCGGTGCGAAGCCGGGTCAGCGCCTGCACTGATCGGCCTGCACTGATCAGCCTGCACTGATCGGCCTGCACTGATCACGGCACGAGGACGTCGCGCGGCCTCATCGACCAGCCACGCGACCAGGAACGTCGCCGGGGAACCGCAGGCCCGTGGAATGGAGCCTGTGGAATTGAAAACGGGGCCGGCTTCCGCCGCGCCCCGCTTCGTTTCTGGCGATGACCCCCACCCCGGTCGCTTGGCGACCGGCGGCGGGGCGAAGATCACTTCTTGGCCTTCTTCGCCTTCTTCGCCGTCTTCGCCTTCTTAGCCTTCTTCTTGGCAGCCATGTGCTGAGTCCTTGTTAGGGTTTTGGTGGGGTAAGACCGGCGTGGCCACCACGAGCCATGGAAGCCTCCGCAAACCGGCCACACCGTAGATCGGCAATCGCCTCGCCGGAATTCACACGGAACTCCCGTGGCATCGCGGGGATAGCGCCACGAGCACCCATCAGCAAAATTTGCGAACTGCTACTTGCGTCAACAAGCATGCTGTAGCGATCGCCCTAATGACGCCATGCCAGCCAGCTGGACCCGGCCTCGGATTTTTCTTGTGGGGCCCATGGATTCTTCCGCGCCGCGGGGACTGGAAACAGCGCGGGCCACGAGGAGCGCAGCGCTCGTCGTGGCCCGCCGACTGCGTCGCGTGACGCGCCGCCGTTCAGTCGAACAGCTTGTCGAGCGTCTTCTTCGCGTCGGTGCCGTACTCCTCGCCGAGCCCTGCATCGTCGCCCTCGCGCTCGGTCGCTTCGCGGTAGATGTCGGCGAGCTTCTTCGCCGTCTCGCTGGCGTAGAGCCGAACCATGCCGACGGTCGTGCGGTCGTCGAAGAGGATCGTCAACAGCGTGCGGTCCCCGACGAGCGACAACTGGATGTTGTCGCGCTCGCCTTGGTGGAACATCGCCGTGAACTCCTCTTCCCCGAGCAAGCGCGCCATCTCCTTCGTCGCAGCGAACGAACCGGCGACCAGCGCCGAGATCGTGTCGATGTCGATGGTGCGCAGCTCGCCACGCTTGGTGACGAGGTGGCCTTCCTTGTCGATCAGCAGCGCGCACTTGGCGCCGGACAGGCGCAAGAACTCGGCGAGCAGCTTGTCGATGCGATCGATGTCCTCCTTGTAGAAGGTCAGGCGATCGTGGCGCAGACGCTCGTTCTGCGACATGCTTTTCTTGTCAGCCATGGCGAAGCCTCCCCGCCGTCACATGTTGCCGAGGTAGAGGTAGGCGACGCCCGCGGCTGCGGCCATCACCAGCACGGTCAGGG
>CANGSN010000138.1 GCA_947455805.1 Planctomycetota bacterium | reverse complement strand
TCGAGCAGTGCCGCCAGCCGTTCGGACTGTTCCGCTTGCGTCTCCAGCACGAACGCGTCCGCCGCCGTGCGCCCGACCAGGCACGTCACCTGCACCTTGCCCTTGGCGTCGAGGAAGGCGGCCGGAGCGAGGCCACCGATCGGCAGGCCCAGCACGTCCTGGGTGCACAGCCGGTGCAGGAACTCGGCGGCGTCGGGGCCGGCGACGGCGAGCAGGCGGTAGGGCGCGGCGGGGCGCTGGAACGGACCGTTGGCAACGAGCTTGGCGAGCAGGGATTCGTGCATGCAGGGCGTCGCGACCACGATGGCCGCAGGGTTTCCTAGAATGTGCCTACATCTGGGGCTTTTTCGAGCCGAACGTTGAATGAGCCCCAAATCGGATCTAGTTTCGTCGCCTCACGACTCCCGACCCGATGCTGCGCATCTCCAAGAAGGCTGACTACGCGGTGTTCCTGCTGGGCGCGATCGCCCGCCAGGGCGCCTTCCCCGGCGGCAGCGCCGGCGAATCCGTGGTCAGCGCCCACGAGATCGCGCGCCAGGCCAGGCTGAACAAGTCGGTGGTGGCGAACCTGCTGAAGGAGTTCGCCAAGAGCGGTCTGCTCGAGTCGACCCGCGGCCTGAAGGGCGGCTACCGCCTCGGCCGCCCGCCGCGCGAGATCGCGCTGGCCGACATCCTCGAGGTCGTCGAAGGCCGCTTCGTTCTGGTCGACTGCGTCGCCCATGGCGGCGCCGAGGATCCGGACGACACGGCCGGGGGCAGCAGCAGCCCGCGCCCGCTGCTGGCGTTGGCCCCGAGCATGCAGGCGACCCCGAGCACGCAGGCGGCCCCTGGCGCACCGAGCCACGGCATGCCCAGCCACGGCACCCCGACCCACCCCGACTGCGCCCTGATCTCGTTCTGCCCGAGCAAGCGCCCGATGCGCCTCGTGCACCAGCGCATCTCGCAGCTCTTCCGCGACATCCGCCTCGACGAACTGTGCTCGTTGCCCGCGTCGGCCGCCGCCGGCGCGGCGACGACCCCACCCGCGGCCTTGGCCGCCGGCCCCACCGCCCGCACCCGATGAAGACTCCGATCTACCTCGACTACAGCGCCACCACGCCGTGCGACCCGCGCGTCGTGCAGCGCATGCTGCCGTTCTTCAGCGACACGTTCGGCAACGCCGCCAGCCGCAGCCACGCGTTCGGCTGGACCGCGGAAGCCGCCGTCGAAGAAGCGCGCTCGCAGACAGCCCAGCTGATCGGCGCGCATCCGAAGGAGATCCTGTGGACCAGCGGCTCGACCGAGGCCAACAACCTCGCGATCAAGGGCGTGGCCGCGATGTATCGCCAGAAGGGCAACCACCTGATCACCGCGGTCACCGAGCACAAGGCGGTGCTCGACCCGATGAAGTGGCTGGAGACGCAGGGCTTCGAGGTGACGTTCCTGCCGGTCGACGGCAAGGGCCACGTCGACCTCGCAGAGCTCGAAGCGGCGATCACCGAGCGCACGATCCTGGTGTCGCTGATGGCCGCCAACAACGAGGTCGGCACCGTGCACCCGCTGGCGAAGATCGGCGCCTTGTGCAAGGCGAAGGGCACGCTGTTCCACACCGACGCGACGCAGGCGGCCGGCAAGATCCCGCTCGACGTCGAGGCCCAGCACATCGACCTGCTGTCGCTGTCGGCGCACAAGATGTACGGCCCGAAGGGCGTCGGCTGCCTCTACGTGCGCCGCAAGAACCCGCGCGTGCGCCTGGTCGCGCAGCTCGACGGCGGCGGCCACGAACGCGGCATGCGCTCGGGCACGCTGAACGTGCCGGGCATCGTCGGCATGGGCGAAGCGGCGCGCATCTGCCGCACCGAGATGACGACCGAGATCGCGCGCCTCTCCGCCCTGCGCGACCGCCTCGAGCAGCGCATCCTGAAGGCGCTGCCCGACGCCGTGCGGAACGGCGATCCGACGGCGCGCCTGCCGCACCTCGCCAACGTGTCGTTCCCGTACGTCGAAGGCGAGTCGCTGATCATGGGCATCAAGGAGCTGGCGGTGTCGTCCGGCTCGGCCTGCACGTCGGCCAGCCTCGAGCCGAGCTACGTGCTGAAGAGCCTCGGCCTCGGCGACGAACTCGCGCACAGCTCGATCCGCTTCTCGCTCGGCCGCTTCACCACCGAACAGGAAGTCGACTACGCCGCCGACCGCACCGTCGAAGAAGTGCTGCGCCTGCGCGCCATGTCCCCGCTGTGGGAGATGGTGCAGGAAGGCGTCGACCTGTCGAAGGTCAAGTGGACCGTGCACTGACCCGAACGTGCACTGACCGCCGCGAACCGAAACCCAAACCGAACACCCACCACCGACCACTTCCGCCAACCGGCCCCAACCACGAACCATGGCCTACAGCGACAAGGTCCTCGACCACTACCAGAACCCGCGCAACGTCGGCTCGCTCGACAAGAACGATCCGAACGTCGGCACCGGCGTCGTCGGCGCGCCCGAGTGCGGCGACGTCATGAAGCTCCAGATCAAGGTCGACGACGACGGCCGCATCCTCGACGCCAAGTTCAAGACCTACGGCTGCGGCTCGGCGATCGCCTCGTCGTCGCTCGCCACCGAGTGGCTGAAGGGCGCCAGCGTCGAAGCCGCGGCGCAGATCAAGAACACGCAGATCGTCGAGGAGCTGTCGCTGCCGCCGGTCAAGATCCACTGCTCGGTGCTCGCCGAGGACGCGATCAAGGCGGCGATCGACGACTGGCGACAGAAGCGCGCTGCACGCCAACAAGTCGGCGAAGGAGCCAAGTCGTGAGCGCTTCCCCGTCGACGCCCGTCACCCCGACGACGCCCGGCAGCGAGCCTGCGGCCAAGCCCGGCCGCGGCGTCGTGATGACCGAGCGCGCGGCGAAGGAGATCCTGCGCGTCATCGCCGAACAGAAGTTCGGCCCCAACGTCTGGGTGCGCGTCGGCGCCAAGGGCGGCGGCTGCTCCGGCTTCACCTACGTGCTCGACTTCGACCAGACCGGCCCGACCGAGTTCGACCTGACGTTCCCGCAGCACGGCGTCAACGTCGTCGTCGACAAGAAGAGCGAGTTCTTCATCGGCGGCACCATCCTCGACTTCAACGACGGCTTGCTCGACCGCGGTTTCGTGTTCAAGAACCCGCAGGCGACCGGCAGCTGCGGCTGCGGCACGTCGTTCTCGGCTTGAGCCGCACTGCTCCCAGCTCGCGCCTCCATCGCCCGCGTGTCCTCCGCTGAACCCCGGTCCGTGATCCACGTCCCCGCTCCCGACCCGTTCGCGGTGTTCGGCCTCCAGCGATCGATCGACCTCGACGAACGCACGCTCGAACAGCGCTACCTGAAGCTGTCGCGCGAGTGCCACCCGGACCTGCACCGCCAGAAGGAGACCGGCGACTGCATCGCCGTGCTGCAGCGCGCCGCCGAGATCAACGACGCCTGGAAGATCCTGCGCGATCCGTGGCAGCGGGCCCGCGCCCTCCTCGAACTGCTGAGCCCCGGCGCGCTCGAGCGGAACAAGAAGCTCGACCCGATGTTCCTCGCCGACGCGCTCGAGCTCGCCGAGGAGGTGGCGTTCGCCAGCGTCGAGAACGTGCCGCAGCTGCGCACGCGCCTCAGCGGCGCCGTCGCCAGCGACATGCAGACCTTGCGCGCCCAGCTGGCCCGCGGCGACGTCGATGCCGCCGCCCGCACGCTGCACGCCTCCCACTACCACCGCAAGGCCCTGCAGGACCTGGACGCGAAGTCGTGAGTTCCGAAGCCGCCACCCCCGCCTCGCCGCGCCTCGTCGTCGGCATCGACCTCGGCACCACCAACAGCCTCGCCGCGATCCGCGCCGGCAAGGGCGCGCGCGTGCTGCGCGATGCCGACGGCGAGCCACTGATCCCGTCGGTCGTCTGCTTCCATCCCGACGGCCGCACGCTGGTCGGCCGCGAAGCGAAGGCCGAGCGCCTCACGCATCCCGATCGCACGGTGTTCTCGATCAAGCGCCTGATCGGCCGCTCGGTGCACGAGCTCGGCGACGAGCCAAAGCGCCTGCCCTACCCGATCGTCGCCGGCGAACGCGACCTGCCGCGCGTGCGCGTCGGCGAGCGCCAGTGGTCGCCCGAGGAGATCTCGGCGCTGATCCTGCAGCGCGTCAAGCAGACCGCGGAACAAGCACTCGGCCAGCCGGTGCAGCACGCCGTGGTGACGGTGCCGGCGTGGTTCGACGACGCCCAGCGCCAGGCCACCAAGGACGCGGCGGCGCTCGCCGGCCTCGACTGCCTGCGCATCCTGAACGAACCGACCGCCGCCGCCCTCGCCTACGGCATCGACGGCAGCAAGGACGGCACCGCGCTGGTCTACGACCTCGGCGGCGGCACGTTCGACGTGTCGATCCTGCGCATCGACGATGGCGTGTTCCGCGTGCTGTCGACCTCCGGCGACACGCACCTCGGCGGCGACGACTTCGACGAACTGCTCGGCCAGCGCATCCTCGCCGCCCTGCCGCGCGTCGCCGGCAAGGCTGGTGCTCTCGAGGACCCGTACGTGCTGCAGGCGGTGCGCAAGGCCGCCGAGAGCCTGAAGATCAAGCTCAGCTCGGCCGAACGCGCCGACCTGCAGCTCGACCTCGGCGCCCGCGGCGCGGTGACGCTGACCGTGACCCGCGCCGAGTTCGAGGCGGCGATCGCGCCGCTGGTGCAGCGCACGCTCGACTGCGTGCAGCGCGCGGTCAAGGACGCCGGCCTGCGGCTCGAGCAGATCGACGACGTGGTGCTGGTCGGCGGCAGCACGCGCGTGCCGATGGTCCGCGCGCGGTTGCGGGGCATGCTCGGCAAGGAACCCCACACCGGCGTCGACCCGGACCTCGCGGTCGCGCTCGGCGCGTCGATCCAGGCCGACGTGCTGGCCGGCAACGACCGCTCGCTGCTGCCGCTCGACGTGATCCCGCTGTCGCTCGGCATCGAGACGCTCGGCGGCGCCGTGCAGAAGTTGATCCTGCGCAACAGCACGATCCCGACCAGCGTCACCGAGGAGTTCTCGACCGGCGTCGACAACCAGACCGCCGTCGACCTGAACGTCTTCCAGGGCGAGCGCGAGCTGGCGAAGGACTGCCGGCGGCTGGGCCACTTCAAGCTGCGCGGCATCCCGCCGCTGCCGGCCGGCCTGCCGCGCATCGCGGTGACGTTCCTGGTCGACGCCGACGGCGTGCTGCGCGTCACCGCGCGCGAACAGCGCACCGGCGCCGAGGCGAGCATCCAGATCGTGCCGTCGTTCGGCCTCACCCGCGACGAGGTGCGCCGCATGATGCTCGACTCGATCGAGAACGCACAGGCCGACTACGTCGCACGCGAGGCGATCGACGTGCGCAACAAGGCGGAGGCGATGGTGCGCGGCACGCAGAAGGCGCTGGCGCTGGCGGAACTGCCGCCCGACCAGACCTACGCCGTGCAGAAGGCGGTCAAGGCGCTCGGCAAGCTGCTGGCGGCCAACGCCGACGCGGCGGCGCTGAAGCAGGGCTGCGACGACCTGACCAAGGTCACCGCCACCATCGCCGACGATGTCATCAGCGCCGCGGTCGCGAAGGCGCTGCGCGAAGAACAGCAAGGGTCATGAGCAAGGTGTCGTGCAAGGTGCGGTCGAACGGCCGCACGTTCGAA
Source organism: Planctomycetota bacterium (assembly GCA_947455805.1). Taxonomy (GTDB): domain Bacteria; phylum Planctomycetota; class UBA1135; order UBA1135; family UBA2386; genus UBA2386. The sequence continues at coordinate 1,865 of CANGSN010000138.1, read as the reverse complement.
CTGGCCGTCGGCGAGACGATCCTCCACGCGGCGATGGCGCAGGGGGTCGAACTCGACCACGCCTGCGGCGGCGTCTGCGCGTGCTCGACGTGCCACGTGAAGATCGCCGTCGGCAAGGAGTGCTTCTCGGAGCCGAGCGAGGACGAACTCGACCAGCTCGACGAAGCGCGCGACGTCGGCCTCGACTCGCGCCTGGGCTGCCAGGCGAAGCTGCTGCGCGCGCCGGCAGGGGGCACCGTCGAGATCACGATCCCGAGCTGGAACGTCAACGCGGTGCGCGAAGGGCACTGAGAGCCCGAGAAGAAATCAGGATACGGCCTCTCAGAAGCATGTCTGGCGGCTGCCTTCGCAGCCGCGCAGAGGCTTCGAGAGGATTCTCTCTCAGCCTCTGAGCGACGGCCGAAGACGCCCTGGCATCGGGCGAACGGTTCCTTCGTCGGAACGGCGTCGCTACAGTCCGCCGCGCCATGACCGTCGCTGCCAAGGACCTCACTCTCGTCGCCAACACCATCCGCGGGCTCGCCATGGACGCGGTGCAGAAGGCCGATTCCGGCCACCCGGGCATGCCGATGGGCATGGCCGAGGTCGCCAGCGTGCTGTGGACGGAGTTCCTGCGGTGGAGCCCGCAGGAGCCGGAGTGGGCCGGGCGCGACCGCTTCGTGCTGTCGGGCGGCCACGGCTCGATGCTGCTCTACGCGCTGCTGCACCTCGCCGGCTTCCCGGTGTCGCTCGACGACCTGAAGAAGTTCCGCCAGCTGCACAGCAAGACGCCGGGTCACCCCGAGTTCGGCGAGACGGTCGGCGTCGAGACCACCACCGGCCCGCTCGGCCAGGGCTTTGCCAACGCGGTCGGCTTCGCGATCGCCGCCCAGATGGAGGCCGCGCGCTTCCAGAACCCGCTGCTGCTGAACCGCGTCTACGTCACCGCCGGCGACGGCGACCTGATGGAGGGCATCAGCTACGAAGCGGCGACGCTGGCCGGCCACCTGCAGCTCGGCAACCTCGTCTGCCTCTGGGACGACAACGGCATCACGATCGAAGGCCATACCGACCTCGCCACCAGCGAGGACATCGGCAAGCGCTTCGAAGCGCAGGGCTGGTCGGTGCAGCACGTCGACGGCCACGACGCCGAGCAGGTGCGCAGGGCGCTGGCCTGTGCTTCGGCGGCGCCGGCGACCGGCAAACCGCAGCTGATCTGCTGCAAGACGACGATCGGCAAGGGCAGCCCGAACAAGGCGAACACGCACGAGGTGCACGGCTCGCCGCTCGGCAAGGACGAGATCGTCGCCACCAAGAAGGCGCTCGGCCTGCCGGCCGAGGACTTCTTCGTCGCCCCCGAGGCGAAGGCCGCGTTCGCCGCCGCCGCCGCCCGCAACGAGCAGGCGCGCCAGCAGTGGCACGCCGGCATGAAGGTGTGGGAGCAGAAGAACGGCGACCTGGCGAAGGCCTGGTGCAGCCTGCGCGCGCGCACCGTGCCGGCCGACCTGCTCGAGCAGCTGGTCGCCGCCGCCGGCGCCGAGCCCGCGGCGACGCGCGCGCTGTCCGGCAACGTGCTGAACAAGGCCGCCGAGCTGGTGCCGGGCTTCGTCTCCGGCAGCGCCGACCTCGATCCGTCGACCAAGACGCGCATCAAGAAGAGCGGCTCGTTCACGCACAAGGACCGCACCGGCCGCACGCTGCACTACGGCATCCGCGAGCACGGCATGGGCGCCATCCTGAACGGCATCACGCTGCACGGCGGCTTCTTGCCGGCCGGCAGCACGTTCCTGGTGTTCGCCGACTACATGCGCACGCCGATCCGCCTGGCGTCGCTGATGAAGATCCCGACCACGTTCGTGTTCACGCACGACAGCCTGATGGTCGGC
>CANGSN010000137.1 GCA_947455805.1 Planctomycetota bacterium | reverse complement strand
GATCGCGGGCTCGGGCTCGTTCGCCTGCAGCGGCAGCAAGGCGATCGCGAGCCGTTCGCCGAGGCGCGCGACCAGCACCTGCCGGATCTCGGCGCGCAGTCGCGACCAGGCGTCGTCGGGGCGAGGAGCGGGTGCGGCCACGTGCCCAGCGAAGCACGCTGCCGCGGCGAAAACCAGCCGTGGCGTCGCCGCGCCTCGTGCAGGCGACCAGCGCCACGTCGCCCGGCAAGGCGGTCGTGCTGTTCACCGCGAACACCGGCGACACCGCCATCCTGTGGCCGCAGGACGATGCCGGCGTCTTCCAGATCTGGCGCCCGCGGTGTTCCTGCTGTTCCACGTCGCCTTCTGCCAGGCCAGCGACGGCCGCCACGCCGAGGCCGAGAAGGGCTATGCCGAGGCGATCGCCGTCGGCGAGAAGGTCTACGGCCCCGACCGTTCGCAGACGCGCAGCGCGATGCGGCAGCGCGTGCGTTCGCTGACGGCGCTGGCGCGGCACGACGAGGCGGAGACGCTGGCGCTCGACCTGCTGGCGCGTGCGACGCGCGACCGCGGCGACGGCAGCGAGGCGGTGCAGCTGTCGCGGGCGGCGTTGGTCGAGGTCTACGAAGCGTGGGGCCGGCCAGAGGAGGCGGCGAAATGGAAGTGACGGCGCCGGGGGCGCCCTACAGCGACTGCGCCGGGTAGCCCGCGTTCTGCAGCGTCGCCAGGATCTGCTCGACGTGCACCTTGCCGCGCGTCTCCATGACGACGTCGAGTTCGGCCTGGCGCGGCGGCAGGCCGGTGAACAGGCGCTGGTGCTCGATGTCGATGATGTCGGCGCCGGACGCGCCGATCATCTGCGTCACGCGCGCCAGCACGCCAGGCACGTCGTGGATGGCGATGCGCAGCTTGGCAATCTTGCCGTCGCGCTTCAGGCCGCGCAGCAGGACCGTCGCCAGCATGCGGCGGTCGATGTTGCCGCCGCAGACGACGACGCCGACGTTGCGGCCGCGCAGCAGGTGCGCGTGCTTGGTGACCGCGGCGAAGCCGGCGGCGCCAGCACCTTCGGCGACGACCTTCTGCTGCGCCGCGAGCACCTGCACGGCGGTCTCGATGTCCACTTCGTCGACCAGCAGGATGTCGTCGACGAGCTGCTTCAGGATCTCGGCGGTGATCACGCCGGGCGTCTTCACCGCGATGCCGTCGGCCAGCGTGTGCGTGTGCATCGCCGGCACCGGTTCGCCGCGGATCGCGGCGCGCATCGACGGGCACATCGCCGTCTGCACGCCGTAGACGCGGCAGTTCGGGTTCACGTGCTTGGCCCACAGCGCCATGCCGGCGCAGAGGCCGCCGCCGCCGACGGGGATCACCAGCGTGTCGATCGCCGGCTGGTCGGCGAGCATCTCGATCGCGGCCGTGCCCTGGCCGGCGACGATCAGCGGGTCGTCGTACGGGTGCACGAACGCGTAGCCGCGCTGCGCCGCCAGTTCCTTCGCGTGCACCGTCGACTCGGCCACCGACTCGCCGCGCAGCACGACCTCGGCGCCGAGGCCTTCGGTGCGTTCGATCTTCGAGAACGGCGTCGTCAGCGGCATGACGATCGTCGCCTTCAGACCGAGGCGCCGCGCGTGGTAGGCGACGCCTTGCGCGTGGTTGCCGGCGGAGGCGGCGGCGACGCCGGCGGGCGGGTTGGGCGACTGCGCCAGGCGCTGCAGCTTCAGGCAGCTGCCGCGGTCCTTGAACGAGCCGGTGAACTGCATCGTCTCGAGCTTCAGCCACAGCCGCAGGCCGAGCATCTCGCCGAGGCGCGGCGCCTCGATCGTCGGCGTGTGCTGGATGTGGCTCTTGATCGCGGCGTGGGCCTGCTGGACGTCGTGGGCGGTGACCTGCATTGCGGGGCGGCAGCGTAGCGAGCGCGCTGGCGCGTTGCTGCAGGGGCCCGCCGTCCGCATCATGCGGCCATGCTCGAACTGGCCTGGGGCCTCGTGGTGCTCGTCAATCTCGTCGCCGTTCCCGTCTACGGCTGGGACAAGTGGCGCGCCGGACGGCAAGGCCGGCGCGTGCCCGAACGCACGCTGCTGTGGTTCCTGTTCGCCACCGGCTGGGTCGGCTGCTGGCTCGCGATGTCGTTGTTCCGGCACAAGACCGTGAAGGCGTCCTTCCGCCGCTGGGCGATCCTGTGGACGATCGTCAACCCGTTCTGGCTGCTGGTCTGGCTGTCGCTGCGTTGAGCGAGCCGCTCACAGCATCAGGCGCACGCCGGCCTTGGCGCGGGCGCCGAGCATGCGGTCCTCCTGCTTGGCGCGGCGCATCACGATCTTGATCGAGGGGATCGCGTCGTCGGTGAACAGGATGAAGATCTGCTGGGCGAAGTCGACGCGCTTCACCAGGTGGAAGCCGTACTGCGTTTCGACCGGCTCGAGGCTCACCTGGCCGTCGAGCAGTTCCCAGGCGCGGCGGCAGAGCACGGCCGGCATGCGGTCGTCGTAGCGGTGCAGCGCGCCGAGGCGCCCGCCTTCGGGTGCCGTCTTCTGGTCCTCGCTGTAGAGGCGTGCGATCTCCTCGAAGTTGCTGCCGTCCGGCTTCAGCCGCGCCTTGATCTGTGCCAGGCGCTCGTTGGCGCGGGCGATGCCCTCTTCGCGCAGCAGCAGGCCGGTGCCGGCGTCGCGGTGCTGCACCAGGATGTGTTCGATGGTCACCTGGCCGCCGAACGCGCGCGCGTTGTCGTTGAAGAACTCCTGCAGCTGGCCGCGCGACCACTCGCCGGGCTCGAGGAAGTCGAGCATGCCCTGGATCTCGTTGGCGAGGCCATTGCGCAGCTGGTAGTCGGCGAGCAGCAGGTTGACGCGGCGCTGGCTCAGCTCGGTCGGGCGGCCCTGTTCCTTCAGGCTCTGCACGTAGCTGTCGAGGTAGGCCTGGAAGTTCTTCTTCAGCACGCCGCTGGTCACTTCCTCGAGCTTCTTGCCGTCCTTCAGCTCGTCGGCGAACACCTGCCGCATCGCCTCGAGGTCGGCGAAGTGGCGCACCCACGGCGCCATCAGGTCGGAGCGCAGCATCGCCTCGACCGTCGGCGTCACCGTCAGCGCTTCCTTGAAGCCCGGGTGGTGGCGCCCGTCGAGGTGGTCGACGAGATCGGTCAGCGTCAGCGTGCGCGTGCCCACGACGGCGATCGCGGCGTCCTTGTCGGCGGGCCAGTGCAGCGCGCGGAAGTGCGGTTGCGCGGCTTGCGGCCTGACGGCGGGTGCCGTCGCGGCGGCGGGTGCGGTCGCTGCGGATCCGGCCGGCGGGGTCTCTTGGGCCGACAGCATGGCGGCGAACGCCACGGCGACGAGCAGGGGCGACGAGCGAAGGAGCATTGGCATCGGCGGATTCGTGCGGTGGGCGCGAGCGCGGCTAGATACCACGGCTGCCAGGAGCCGTAACTCCGAAAGCGCGCGCGCAGCCTCTCGTCGGGTCGCCGGAGCTCCGCCTTGAACGCGATCCGGCGGGCAGGTTCGATGCGGGACGCGCGGGACCGGTCGGACCGCGCACCGAACGCATGCACGCATCGCCCCGCTCCCGAATGCTCGATGCCATCGGTGCGCGCTTCCGCACCGAGTTCGGCGGGGCGCCGTTCCGCCGCTTCTTCGCCCCCGGCCGCATCAACCTGCTCGGCGCGCACCTCGACTACAACGGCGGCGACGTGCTGCCGATGGCCGTCGACCGCGGCATCTACCTGGCCATCCGGGCGCGCGACGACGGCCGCATCCGACTGCGCAGCGTCGACCAGCCGCAGGCCATCGACGTCGCCGCCGCCGACGTCGGCGAACGCACCCGGCCGGAGCTGGCGTGGGCGGGCTATCCGCTCGGCGTCTGGCACGGCTTCCAGCAGCAGTTGGGCCTGAGTGCTGGCTTCGACGCGGTCTACGCCGGCGACCTGCCGATGGCGTCGGGGCTGTCGTCGTCGGCGGCGATCGAGGTGGTGACCGCGATCGCGCTCGACGCGCTGCACCAGACGCGGCTCGAACGGCAGCAGATCGCCCTGCTGGCGCACCGCGCCGAGACCGGTTTCGTCGGCGTGCGCTGCGGCATCATGGACCAGTTCGCGTCGGCGCTGGGGCGCGCCGGCCAGGTGCTGCTGCTGCACTGCGCCGGTCCGCGCTGGGAGCACGTGCCGTTCGATCCGGCGGCGTGCGAAGTGCTCGTGCTCGACACCAAGAAGCCGCGCCACCTGGCGAAGAGCGGCTTCAACGAACGCGTGGCGCAGTGCGCGACGGCGCACGAGATCCTGCGCACGCACGCGCGCGATCTGCCGCATCTCGCCCTCTACGACGAGAACGACCTGGCGACGGCGCGTTCGGCGATGGACCCGGTGTCGCTGCGGCGCGCGCGGCACGTGGTCACCGAGATGGCGCGCACGCGCGCCGGCGCCGTCGCGCTGCGCCGCCACGACTACGAGGCGCTCGGCAAGAAGCTCAGCGAGAGCCATCGCTCGACGGCGGTCGACTACGAGGTCAGCTGCGACGAGCTCGACGTCATCACCGCTGCGGCGTGCGCTTGCGAAGGGGTGTTCGGCGCACGGCTCACCGGCGCGGGTTTCGGCGGGTGCGCGATCGCGCTGGTCCGGCCCGGGGCGGCCGAGTTGGTGCAGCAGGCGGTCGGTGCCGCGTTCCGCCAGCGCTTCGGCGTCGACGCCGGCTTCGACCTGCTGCGCAGCGGGCCCGGGCCGGGCGAGATCTTCTGACGCGGCCCCTCAGCGCAGGGGCGCCGCCGGCAGGCTCACCGCATCGGCGCTCGTGCGCACCAGCAGCGTGCCTTCGCCGCCGGCGTGGGCGACGCGCACGAGGCGCAGGTCCGAGCCGTTCGCCGCGAGCTCGGCGGGAACCTCGTGCCGCTGGCCTCGGTGCGTGAACGACGCCGCTGGGCACGGTTCGACGGCGACGATGCGCGCCGGGAGCTGCACGTCGAGGCGCCCGACGACGGCCACGTCGCCGAAGTTGGCCAACAGTTCGCGTTCGCCGGGAGTGGCGTCGGAGTTCGCGCCACCCAAGGCCGTGAAGAGGGCCAGCGCGGCGGCAGCGGAGCGAAGCAGGTTACGCATGGTGGTCGTGCCCAGGCATCGACCACAGGGGTGCCGCCCAAAGGCGACGCCCGAGCGGTGCGCGGCCGGTGACGGCCATGCCACCGGCCCGGTTTCGCTCCGGGACCGCGCTCAAGCGCGCGGTCCGTCGGTGTTCAGCGCAGCTCGAGCCAGTCGGTCGTGCGCAGGCCGAGCGGGTTGCTCGCCGTCGTCGTGCCGATCTGGAAGTAGCCCGGCAGCACCAGGCCGAACACCGCGCGCGGGACGGTGAACTCGAAGTTCACGATGCCGGCAGGATTGGCCATCGCCGGCACCGCGGCGACGAAGTTGATGTTCAGGAAGCAGCCGGGCGCGCCGGCGTTGGCCAGCGACACCGGCAGCGGCACGCCGTTGAAGCTCGTGTTGCTGGTGCCGAACTGCACGATCGCCATCGCGTTCGGATCGGCGTTGGTGGCGCGCACGAGGAAGCTCTGGCCGTAGGCGAAGTTCGCCGGGACCGCGCTGATGCTCGGGCCGCAGTTCCAGCCGCCGGTCGTCGTGGTGATCTCGGCGGGGACCGCCGGGGTCAGGTCGCGCTGCAGCGACAGCACGTCGAAGGTGCCGCCGGCGAGGCTGCCGACCGCGATGAACTGGTAGCTGACGTTGATCGCCGCGCGGAAGCCGAGCGGGCCGAAGACCACCGTGCTGGTGCCCGCCGGACGCAGGTCGACCGACGTGTTGCCGATGCCGTAGTTGGTGGTGACGCTGGTGCCGTTGGTCAGGTTCGGGACCGTGGTGACGGCGCCGCCGCTGTGCGTGGCGACCACGTCGACGGCCGGGGCCTGCGCCAGGTGGCGGATCGTCAGGCGCGACGCGATCGCCGGCAGCGGGCTCAGGTCGTTGGCGAACGCCGACAGGGTCGGGGCGCCGGCGTTGTTCAGGTGCGCGACGATGGTGACGTCGTCACCACGCTGCACGGTGTCGGTGCGGTTCAGCACCGGCGAGCCGTTCAGCAGCACCGCGAACGCGTAGGTGCCGGGCGGCACGACCAGCTGGTTGCGGATGTCGCGGTAGTCGAACGTGAACAGCGAGTTGCCATTCGCGGTCACCGTGACCGGCGCCGGCAGGCCTGGGATGCCGTGCACGACGTTGACGCGCGAGCACAGCGGCACGCCCGCGACCTGCAGGCGGAACGACGGCGTCAGCGCGACGCCGGTGGCGAACACGGCGTAACCGTTGCCGTTCTCGAGCGCGATCGGCGTCGGGCCGAACGCGGTCGTGCTGGTGCCGGCGAGGTTCAGGCGCACCGAGTAGGTGCCCGGCGCGACGTCGGCGATGGCTTCCTGGCCGTTGGTGACGTTCGGGATGGTCGCGACCGGGGCACCGTTTTGCTCGAGCACGATGTCGACGGCCGGCGCCTGCGCCGTGTGGCGGACGTAGAGGCGCGAGCCCGGCAGCGTCGGCGGCACGAGGCCGTTCTGGAACAGCGACAGCTGCGCCGTGCCGGTCGCGTTCAGGTTGGCGATCGCGGCGTAGTCGGCGCCGGCGGCGACGTTGGCGTTCGCGCTCAGGATCGTGGTGCCGTTCAGGCGCACTTCGAGCGCGTAGCTGCCGGCCGGCAGCGACAGCGGGCCTCGTTGTTCGCCGTAGTCGAACGAGAACAACGTGTTGCCGTTGGCGAGGACTTGCACGGGGGCCGGCAGGCCGGGCACGCCGTGCACGACGGTCAGCTTGGCGTCTTGGGCAGGGACGATGGCGAGCAGCAGGAGCGCTGCAAGCGAGCTTCGGAACAGGTTCATTGTGGAGTCGCGGTCGTGTGGTTGTGGTGGTGGGAAGAGACCGACCAGGGAGAGAGGACCTGTTCGGCGGCGCGCTGTTCGTGGTCTGGAGGCGCCATGGATGCGGCGTATCAGCCCGGAAAATGTCAGCGCGGGATCGCACGCCCTGATTGTGCGAACCCGCGCAATGAAGCCCTGCAAGAGCGCTTCGCCGGGCGTCGGGCGTGATCGCCGGTCACATCGGTGACCGCCACGGCAATGTCCGTCCGGCGAGCTCGTTGTTGCGCGCCCCTTCGCCGTACGGCGACACTACACCCATGTTCGATCGCTCCCGCTCCACCCTGGCCCTCTCCGCCCTCCTGGTCTCCTTCGCCGCCGCTGGCTGCAAGTCCTCGCCGGAGCAGCTGCCGCAGTTCCAGACTGCCGGCCTGCGCGTCAGCGTGCTGAAGGCCTACAACAAGAAGGACCGCATCGACATCGTGGTCAAGATCTGGAACGACCACGACGTGCGCGTGAACTTCGACCTCGGCGACGTGCGGCTGTTGTTCAACGGCCGCGAGGTCTCGCCGACGCCCGGCCGCGGCGTCGACCGTGAGCCGGACGTGCAGGCCAAGTCGCCGCGCGAGTTCAAATGGACGTTCGAGGTCGGCGACGTGGTCGGCGAGGGCCAGTATCCCGTCGAGATCCGCAACATGACCAAGG
>CANGSN010000136.1 GCA_947455805.1 Planctomycetota bacterium | reverse complement strand
TTCGCTGCATGGCGCCAAAGCGCAGCAGCACGCCGAGCGCCAGCCAGTGGGCGAGGCGGTAGCCGGCGTCGGCCGCCTGGAACGACGCCGGCGTCTTCGCGTCGCGCAGCCACGCGTCGGTGGCCGCGCGCACGAGGCCGCACAGCAAGAGGAAGCCCAGGAAGCCGAGCGCCGCCCGTTCGCCGCGCACGGCGCGCAGCGGCCGCAGCACCAGCACGGCACCGGCGAGCAGCAGCAAGAGGCCACGGCGCACCTGTTCGAAGTCGACCCACAGCGGGTGGAACGGCAGCACCAACAGGCCGAGCAAGAGCCACGTCGGCCACGTCGGGGTCGGGTCGTGCGGCGGGACTGCGGGCACGCCGGGCGCGGCTGTGCTGCCGCCGCTCATGCCGAGTGCGCGCCGTCGAACTTCAGGATCGCGTCGACGAAGCCCTGCACGGCGAACGGCTCGAGGTCGTCGATGCCTTCGCCGACGCCGAGGAACTTGACCGGCACCGGCAGCGCGTCGCGGATGCCGAACAGGGCGCCGCCCTTGGCGGTGCCGTCCATCTTCGCCAGGATCAGGCCGCTGACCGGCGCCGAGCGCGCGAACTCGCTGGCCTGGCGGATCGCGTTCTGGCCGGTCGTCGCGTCGAGCACCAGCAGCGTCTCGTGCGGCGCGTCGGGCAGCTGCTTCTTGACCACGCGCACGATCTTCTCGAGCTCGGTCATCAGGTTCTTCTGCGTGTGCAGGCGGCCGGCGGTGTCGAGCAGCAGGTAGTCGACCTTGCGTGCGATCGCGGCGCTGACCGCGTCGAACGCGACCGCCGCCGGATCGGCGCCGTGGCCCTGCTTCACGATCGGGATGCAAAGGCGCTGCGCCCACAGCGTCAGCTGCTCGACGGCGGCGGCGCGGAACGTGTCGCCGGCGCCGACCATGACCGTCTTGCCCTGCTGCTGCAGGTGGCGCGCCAGCTTGGCGATCGAGGTCGTCTTGCCGGCGCCGTTGACGCCGACGATCATCACCACGGTGGTGCCGCTCGCGGCCTTGGCCAGCGGCGCTTCGCAGCCGTCGAGCATGCGGTGCAGCTTCTGCCGCAGGAACGCCGGCACCTCGGCGGTCTCCTTCACTTCCTTCTTCCTGTAGGCGACCTTCAGCTCCTCGACGACGCGCGTGCCGACCGGCCCGAGGTCGCTGTTGTAGAGCACTTCTTCGAGCTCCTCGAGGAACTGCTCGTCGAGCTTGCGGCCGGAGAACAGCCGCGACAGGCCCGCGGTCAGGAGGTCGCGCGTCTTCTTCAGCGCACCGAGCAGCTTGCCGAACACCATGGGCGCAGTGTGGGGCAAGGATGCCAGCCGGGCAACGATATGGGGCTGGCGACGATGCGTCGCGGGCGACGATGCGGCGCGCGCCGGGTTGCCGTCAGGCCTCGGCGCCGCCGGCCGGCGGGGCGGGCTGCGTCTTCCGCTCCTTCTCGAGGTCGATGCGGATGCGGTCGAGGATGCCGTTGACGAAACCGCCGGAGTTCGCCGTCGAGAACTTCTTGCCCAGCTCGATCGCTTCGTTGATCGCCACCTTCGGCGGCACGTCGGTGCAGAACATCAGCTCGTAGGTCGCCATGCGCAGCACGTTGCGGTCGACGGTCGCCATGCGGCGCAGGTCCCAGTTGCGCGTCACCGACTGCAGGCGCAAATCGATCGCGGTGCGATGCTGCAGCGTGCCTTCGACCAGCCGGGCGGCGAACTCGACCACGTCGCCTTCGCCCTCCGCTTCGTTCTCGCACAGGCCCGCGACCGTCTTGCCCGCCTCGTCGGCGTAGCGCTCGCCGCGCACGTCGAACTGGAACAGGACCTGCATGGCGATCTCGCGAGCGCGCGAGCGGCGGCGGATGGGGGCGGTCATTGGCAAGGAGCGGTTTCCGGGGGAAACAGGCTCGCAGAGGGTAGCGGGCCCGGAGCGGCGATCAACCCGTGCGTCCAGCACCGGGACCGGCACTGCGCGCCGACCTGGTCGCCGGCAGCTGCGCTTGCACGTCGAGCATCGTCAACGCGGCGATGGCAGCGTCCTCTCCCTTGTTGCCGTGCTCGCCGCCAGCGCGCGCCAGCGCCTGTTCCATCTCGCTGCAGGTGAGCACGCCGAAGCCGAGCGGCAGCCCGGTGTCGAGGCCGACGCGCATCGCCCCGTCGGTGACGCCGCTGCAGACATACTCGTAGTGGTCGGTGCCGCCGCGCACGACCGCGCCGAGCATCACCAGCGCATCGGCGCCGTCCTGGGCGAGCCAGCGGCACGCGGTCGGCAGCTCGAACGCGCCCGGCACCCAGACGACGGTGATGTCGCCGTCGGCCACGCCGTGCCGGCGCAGGGCATCGATGGCACCATGCAGCAAGCGTTCGGTGACGACCTCGTTGAAGCGCGCGACGGCGATGCCGAAGCGCTTGCCCTGTCCACGCAGGGCACCTTGCACGACCTTGACCATCGCCGCAGCGTAGCCCGGGCCCGCACCGGCACCAGCGCAGAGCTGCGGCGCGCAGGGCCCGTCGCTGCCGCTCAGCGCGCCGGCTTCGCCGCCGTCGCGGCGCCGGCTCCGGTGCCAGCGCCGGGTGCCGCCCCGGGAGCCGGCTGGCGCACGAAGATCGACGGCTTCAGGTAGTGGAAGCCGTGCTTCACGTTCAGCAGGCTCTCCGACTCGCCGACGATCAGGTGGGCGCCGGGGGTGGTGACCTGCAACACGTGGCCGAGCACGCGTTCGCGGCTCTGCGTGTCGAAGTAGATCATCACGTTGCGCAGGAACACGAACTCGAACGGCCGCTGGCCGGCGAGCGGTTCCATCAGGTTGTGCCGCTGGAACGTCACGCACTTCGCCAACGTGCGGTCGAAGACGTACTCGTCCTTGTCGCTGTGCGTGAAGAAGCGTTGCACGACGTCCTTCGGCGTCTGCGACAGCGCATAGGGGCGGAACGTCGCCCGGCGCGCTTCGTCGAGCACGTGCGACGACAGGTCGGTGCCGAACACTTCGACCGGCGTGCCGCCGAAGCCGGTGCCGAGCACCTGCTGCAGCACGATCGCGATGGTGTAGGCCTCGGCGCCGGTCGACGCCGCCGCCGACCAGATGCGCAGCGGTTCCTTGCGCCGGCTCGACGCCGCGCGCTGCTCGAGCCACTGGCGGAAGAAGTCCCAGTGGCGCTGGCAGCGGAAGAAGTAGGTCTCGTTGGTGGTGATCGAGTCGAGGAACGACTGCAGCTCGGCGGCTTCGCCCGGCAGCTGGAGCTTGTGCAGGTAGGCGTCGTAGCTGTCGCTCCGGCTGCCGCGCAGGCGCTTGCGGATGCGGTTGCTCAGCAACTCGATCTTCTCGGCAGGGTAGTGGATGCCGGCGAGCCTGTAGATCAGGTCGTGGAAGCGCTGGAACTCGTCGCGGGTCAGATCTCGGTCCACGCCGGGCTCATCGGCTGCGCTGGGTCCGCGACTCCTGGATTGCGTGGCGATCCCGCCTGCTGGCGTTGCGACCGGAACTTCCCGGCGGCGTCATGGTGGTCGAACTCGGGCTTCCGCCGTGGCCGTCGATGCTGCACGATCCCCGCCACGCCATGCCGCCCACGCTGCCGTTCTGGTGCTCGTTCGTCGCGACCGTGTTGCTGCTGGTCGCGGCGCTGTTCACGGGGTTCCTCCGCCGGCGCCGGCTGCACCTGTGGCTCGGGCCGCTGACGATGGTGCTGCTGGCGATCACCATCGTGCTGACCGAGGAGCTCGCCAGCGCCTACGAGTTCCCGGCCGAGGTGAAGGCGACGCACCTGATGTTCGCCAAGGCCGGCGGCCTGCTGGCGCTGCCGGTCATCGCCACCGGCTTGTGGCTGTGGCGCGACCCGCGGGCCCGCGTCTGGCATCGCGTCGCGGTGCTGCTGTGGCTGGCGATCGTGCTGACCGCGACCGGCACCGGCCTCTGGATGTTCTCGCAGGGCACGCTGCGCGCCGGCTGAGCGACCGCGACCGGCACCCGCGCGGCGTCGCCCCCGGCCGCGTCGGCCGCTACGTTCTGCGCATGGTGCGCACCGTCGTCGGCTCTCCGTTCGTCCTCGCCTTGCTCGCTGCGGCCGTCGCCGCGCAGAAGCAACCGTCGACGATCGTGGCGGCCTTCGCCCGCGCCGGCAGCAACCGCGCCGAACTGGCGCAGGCCTGGCAGCAGGTGCCGGACGCACAGCGCGCCTCGCTGGCGTTCCTGCTCGAGCACCTGCCCGACGGCGATGCGACGACGCTGACGGCGGCGTTCCTGCTGCGCGAGGTGGCGCAGGCCCACGCCGCCCGCGCCGCGGTGCCGTGGGGCAAGGACCTCGCCGAGCCGCTGTTCCTGCAGTTCGTGCTGCCCTACGCGCAAGCCAACGAAACGCGCGAAGACTGGCGCAGCGACTTCGTGCGCCGCTTCCTGCCGCTGGTGCTGGACTGCAAGACGCCGGGCGACGCGGCGAAGAAACTGAACGAGACGATCTTCAACACGCTGAACGTGCACTACTCGACCGGCCGCGCGCGCGCCGACCAGGCGCCGAGTGCGTCGATCGCGCAGGGCAAGGCGAGTTGCACGGGGCTGTCGATCCTGCTCGCCGACGCCTGCCGCGCCTGCTGCGTGCCGGCGCGCCTCGTCTCGGTGAAGTGGCCGCACAAGGACGGCAACCACACGTGGGTCGAGGTGTGGGACGGGGCCGCGTGGCGCTTCGTCGGCGCCGACGAGCCGGATCCGGCGGGCCTCGATCGCGGCTGGTTCACCGGCGATGCGGCGAAGTGCGCTGCGGCCCCGCGCGCGAACCGGCTGTGGGCGGTCTCGTTCGCGTGCACCGGCGAACGCTTCGCGGCCGGTTGGGGACGCGGCATCGAGCTGTGGGGTGAAGACGTGTCGGCGCGCTACTCGGCTCCGGCCTCGGCGAGCGCCGTCGACGAGGTGTCCGGGGCGGGCCTGCAGGCGCTGGCGGCGGCGGCGGGATTGGACGAACCGCCGGTGCAGGATCCGGCAGCGCAAGACCCGGCAGCTGCCGCCCTGCGCGCGCAGTTCGATCGCTTCTTCGCCGCCGACGCAGCGCGCCGCGCCACGTTCGAGTTCGATCGCAACCTCGACGCCGAACTCGCCACGGCGCCCGGCGACGCGCGGTTGCGTGCACTCGCCGCCGCCGCGTGGGCCGCTCACGAGCGCAGCAAGCTGCAAGCCGACTTCGACGCCAAGATCGTGCGCGCCGGCGACAAGCAGAGCCCGTACACGGTGAAGCAGGTCGGCGACAAGCCGGCGAACGGCCGCTGGCCGCTGGTGATCGCGATGCACGGTGGCGGCAACGCGCCGAAGCGGGTGAACGACTCGCAGTGGCAGCACATGCAGATCTACTACAAGGACCACCCGGAGGCGGGCGGCTACCTGTACTGCGCGCTGCGGGCGCCGACCGACGAGTGGAACGGCTTCTACACCGACTACTTCTACCCGCTGCTCGAGACGCTGGTCCGCCAGTTCGTCGTCTGCGGCGACGTCGATCCGGACCGCGTGGTGGCACTCGGCTACAGCCACGGCGGCTACGGCGCGTTCGCGATCGGGCCGAAGCTGCCGCACCGCTTCGCCGCCGTGCACGGCAGCGCCGCGGCGCCGACCGACGGCGAGACGGTGGCGACCGGGCTGCACACGCTGCCGTTCTCGTTCATGGTCGGCGGCAAGGACACCGCCTACGGCCGCGCCGAGCGCTGCCAGAAGTTCGCCGCCGAGCTGGAGGCGCTGCAGCAGCTGCACCCGGGGCAGTACCCGTTCACGTTCACGTTCGTCGAGAAGAACGGCCACACCGGGCTGCCGGACCGCGACCTGCTGGCGAAGCTGGTGCCGCTGGTGCGCACCATCCAGCCGCGCACGCTGCACTGGGAACTGACGGACGTCACCGTGCGCGACCACTACTGGCTGCACGTGGCGGCGGCCGCCAAGGGCAAGCGCCTCGATGCGGCGCTGACCGGCCAGAAGCTGAAGGTGACGACGAAGGAGTGCGCCGACGGCGAAGCGTGGCTCGACGCGCGGATCGTCGATTGCACGAAGCCGCTCGCACTGGTGCTCGACGGCAAGTCGTCGACGGTGTCGCTGGCGCCGTCGCTGCGCGTCCTGTGCGCGACGATGGCCGAACGCGGCGACCCGCAGCTGGCGGCGAGCGTGCTGGTGCCGCTGCGCTGATCCGCCTCAGTTCGCGCGCAGGAACGCGACCAGCCGGTCGAACGCCGGCGCACTCTCGAGCAGCAGGCTGTGGCCGGCGTCGGCGAAGCACTGGTGCTCGGCCCCCGGGATCAACGCCGCCGTCGCCGTCACTTCGCGCGGCAGCGTGAGCGTGTCCTCGCCGCCGGCGAGGCACAGGGTCGGCCAGCGCACCTCGGCGCACAGCCGTTCGCCGTCGAAGCTCTGCAGCGCGCGCGCCTGCGCCTGCATGAACGCACGCGACTCGGCGCTGGGCTTCGTGCTGCGCACGATGTCGTCGACGACGCCCGGCTTCTGGTTCAGGAACGTGTCGCCGAACAGGAACGGCGCCGTCAGCTCGCCGAGGAAGCGGCCGTCGATCTCGGTGCACAGCAGCTCGAACCAGCGGTAGACGCGCTTGCTGCGCTGGGTCTGCAGCGCCGAGCTGCACAGCATCACCAGCTTGTGCGCGTGCTCGCTGTTCGTCGCCGCCGCGCACAACGCGACCTTGCCGCCGAGCGAGGTGCCGACGATCGCGACCGGCGCCGGCAGCGTCGCCGCGACCGCAAGCACGTCGTGCGCCGCCTGCGTGAAGTCGAACACGCCGCCGGGCAGTTCGCTGCTCGGGGCAAGGCCGACCGGGTCGATGGCGCAGCAGGTGAAGCCGGCGCGCGCGAAGCGCCGCGGCAGCGTGCCGAACAGGCGGGCGCCGGAGCCGAGGCCCGGAACGAGCACGACGCCGGGGCCATCGCCTTCGCGGGAGTGGTGGATCGTGCGGCCTTGGCGCTGGACGGTCGGCATCGGGCGCAGCGTAGCCCCCGGCTCCGGGCGATCGAGGGCATCCCCTTCCGTCGGGCTGCGCGCAGACCTTCCGGCGTGAAGCCGGCGTCAGCGCCGACGCACGAACAACATGCCGCCGAGCGCCTCGAGGTCGCTGCGCGGCAGCGCGCGGAACGGCTCCGCGAACGACGCGTGCAGCGCCTCGTCGACATCGATGCGTTGGTGCACCTCGAGTTCGTCCACGGTGAACCCTTGCTGCTCGAACAGCGGCTCGAACTGCGGCAGCCGCAGCCGATTCGACCCGTGCACCAACGCCGGCCCCGGCGCTTCGCGCAGGAAGTCGAGCGGGTGGTGCTTCGCGTCGCCGTAGGCGTGGTGGTCGCTGACGTCGATCGCATGCACGCCGCAGCCGCCGGGTCGGGTGATGCGCGCCAGTTCGGCGATGGTCGCGGCGGGGTCGGCGACGTGTTCGAGGAACGAGACGCTGTACGTGAGGTCGACCGAGGCCGTGGCGAGGCCGGTGGTCTCGGCGGCCGTGCGGTGCAGCTGCAGCCGCTGCGCATCGATGCCACCCGGATCGCCGAGCCACAACCGGATCAGGTCGAAACCCGCGAAGCTCCGCGCC